>JAGBKP010000199.1 GCA_017635875.1 Selenomonadaceae bacterium
CTTTCTTTTGGTTCTTTTCTTTCTTTTTCTTTCTTTTGGTTCTTTTCTTTCTTTTTCTTTCTTTTGGTTCTTTTCTTTCTTTTTCTTTCTTTTGGTTCTTTTCTTTCTTTTTCTTTCAAGAAAAAGAAAGAAAAGAACGGTTTTAAAATTTAGCCTTAATCCTCAAACAAATTTACTCCTAATCGGCAGTCTCTCATAGACTCGGCTCTTAAGACGGGGTTGTCTATAAGCTCTATATGATAGCGACCGCCTTTTTTGGTGCGGAAAAACACGTTAAAGGTTTGGTTGTCCACTTCTGCCATCGTGTCGGGCTTTCCGTCGCCTGTGGTGTCAATTTCTATTTGTTTTGCGGTTATGCCGAAAAAAGCAATGTTGCCTTCCGAAATGGGCGCAAGAGCTACGTCTTCGTAGTTTTTCTTCATCTTCTTCAAATATTCTTCTGCGGTTGCCCCTGTAAGTTCGTTGAAATTCGGCACTTTATCGTCCGTAAACGCGTCCACAAAAATAAGCCACGCGTGTTTTATGAAATATTCTTCGTTTTCAAATATTAAAACTTCGCCTTTTCTACCCTCGTACAACGCGCTTATAGGTATAACGTTCGGCTTTTTCGGGCAGGGAATCGTAAAGCCGTAAGTCGGGCTTTTGTAGATAACCGCGCTTGCCATATTTCCCGCCTCTTCCGCAAACGCGAAGGAAACGCTCATAATAAAAGCAAACAGCGTCAAAAATAATTTTTTCATTCGTTTTCCTCCTCAAGTTCTCCCACAACATCATAGACGAAACCTTGCAAAATCTTGACCTTTCGCATCTCGCCCGCCTTTAATTCGCCGGCGTTTTCGATATATACGCCGCCGTCGACTTCCGGCGCCTCGCGGTAACTTCTGCCCACCGCAACGTTTTCGTCCTCGTTTATACCCTCAATCAATACGTCGAAAACTTTGCCCTCAACGGCCTCGTTCTTTTCTTCCGAAATCTTGCTCTGTATGCTCATCAACTTGTGATAACGCTCTTCTTTTACTTCGTGGGAAACCTGTCCGTCCATCTTCGCGGCTCTTGTGCCTTCTTCTTGGGAATATGGGAAAACTCCCGCTTTGTCGAATTTCTCCTCGCGGACAAAATCGCAGAGGTTTTCGAAGGCTTCGTCGGTTTCGCCCGGAAATCCCACCAAAAACGTGGTGCGAATAGAAACATCGGGGATTTTTTTTCTTAGTTTCTCAAAAAAACTATGCACGCTCTCGCGTGTATCGGGTCTGCCCATAGCGCGAAGAACATCGTTATCCGCGTGTTGCAGGGGAACGTCCACATATTTTAAAATTTTCGGCTCGGTCGCGAAAACCTCTATAAGCTCGTCGGTGAAATGCTTGGGGTAAGAGTAAAGCACGCGAATCCAGTCGATACTTTCGATTTTCGCAAGCTCTTTCAAGAGTTTCGCCAAACTGTATTCGCCGTAAATATCTCGCCCGTAATCCGTAGTGTCTTGCGCCACAAGATTTATTTCTTTTACGCCGCTTTTTCCTAAAGCCTCAACTTCAGCCGCAATGTCTTCGATTTTGCGGCTTTTTAGCTTTCCGCGAATAAGGGGAATAGCGCAAAAAGCGCAGGCGTGGTTGCAACCTTCGGCAATTTTTACGTACGCCGTATAGTTAGGCGTCGTACGCACTCGCGGCGTTTTCGCGTCGTAAAGCGCGCCGCTTTCTCCGGTTATAACCGCGCGCTTGCCGCGAAGCGCAAGAGATACCGCCTCCGCGATTCTGTCCCACGCGCTCGCGCCTACAAAAACGTCGACTTCCGGCAGTTCCTCCAAAAGTTCCTCGCCGTAACGCTCCGCTAAGCACCCTGCAAGTATCAGTCCTCTGCATTTGCCGCTGTCCTTGTAGTCCGCCATACCGATAGCGGTCGTAATGGATTCTTCTTTTGCGGATTCGATAAAGGCGCAGGTATTGACGATTAAAATATCCGCGTCGGCCGGGTCTGCGGTAAGCGTCCAACCGTCCTCTTGCAAAAGCCCAAGCATTGTTTCCGTGTCAACCAAATTTTTCGCGCAGCCAAGACTTATCATTCCAAGTTTCAATTAGCGTCCTCCCAACCTAATGTATTTAACCCATCTGTCCAAAAAATTATGCTTCTGTTCATTCGTAAAATTCGTCGGCATAGTATATAAATACAAATCCTTTCCCGCGTAGCTTTTATACGTAAGCGTAGCGGGATTTACGGGTATAAAGTAAAAACCGTTCGCTTGAAGAATTTGATGCGCCTCGTCGGTTTGCATCCAATCTGAAAATTCTTTGGCGGCGACTTCGTCCTCCGCGTACTTATCCTTAACAATACCGCTACCTATAAGCATATACGCCGTGCCGTCCCTGGGATATATTATCTTTAAGGGATAATCGTCGTTTAAATACCTAATAGCTTCGCTTTCAACCGCGACAGCGACATCCGCTTCGCCCATTCCCGCTTGACGCACGGGATTGTTTAAATATTTCGCGTACTGGATAACATTCGGATGAATCCCGCGCCATATTTGATACGCCGCCGCGTCGCCGTACTCTGCTATCATAGAAAAGAGAAGATTTTGCATAGCGTCCGCCGCCAAAAAATCGGTCATACCGATTTTTACTCCGTGGGTTTTCGCCAGATTTTGCCAAGTGAGCGGCGCGTTTTTGTTCGCTTTTAAATAGTCCGCGTTCATACAAAATACTATGGGGTCGTAAAAAATTCCCGTCCAAAGGGCGTTTTCGTCCTTCATAGACTCGGGCGCGGCGTCCCAATACTCGGAGATATAAGGCGCAAAGTTTTTTTTCGCCTTAAGCAGCGTATCCTTGTTTGCGACTACAAGAATTGCGTCGCTGCCCGTCAAAAGTTCGTCTGTTATTCCGGCGTCGGGTATAGGCTGAAAAATTATCCGCGTCTTTGATTTTTTTTCGTATTCGGCGGAGATTATATCGGATAACGCGGGCGGGAGCGTGGTAAGCGCGACAATTTCCCTCATTGGTCTTTCGCCGTCTTTAGAGTCCGTGATATAAGGATAAAAGAGCGCGACAACCAAAAAGAGCGTCGCCAAAAGTATATAAGACATTCGTGCCATAATCTCACCACCTGTTTGCTATATTATCATATATCTTCTACTTTTAAAACTATTTTTTAAAAAATTTCAGATAGTATATAAAAAAGACGCTCCTTCATATCGCATAAAGTTGCGTCTTTTACTTTAATATTTATTTTTCAACTTTAACGCTCGCTTGCACTTTCCAACCGTACGCCTCGTGGGCAACATCTTTTATCAACGCGTCTTTGTTGTCAACCGTAACAGAATACGGAACAAGGTCTTTTCCGACTTCTATGGAGAAATCTTCGCCTTTAAACGCGCCGTCTATCAAAATCATGCCGTCCTCATCAAAAAACACATATTTCATAGTATACCCTATAACTCTTTGGAAATTATCGGTATGATTTTTAAAATTCCCTTTAATCGTCACTTTATCCCCGTCGAGAGTAACGTCCGTAGTCTCAAAGCTTACGTCAGGTTCCTCGGACGTGCCAAAGAGCGCAAATCCGGCGGCGCTTACGGGAGACGCAGCAAAAATCATAAAAGAAAAAATCGCCAACAAAAAAACACGGCTAATATTAAGCCACAATTTCGCCATAAAAAAATCCTCCCTAATTTTTACCGTTAAAAATAATATCTATAATTATCTATGATGAATTATAAACCAAAGTTTTTGCCTTTGCAAGAAATTTTTAAATGTGCAAAACTTTTGATTTATACCTCAAAAACAATTAGTTGAAAATAAAATGAAAATGTGTTAAAGTGTATTCGTTCTTCTGTTTACCTCTTTAAAAGGAGGTGAGAAATTGGATAATATTATAGCACTAATTATCGCTGTCGCGGCGGATTTGGTTTCGCACTATATTCGCAAATGGCTTGACGGTGATAAGGACAAGAAGGACAAGGAGCCTAAAGAGGATTAAGCCGCCTCTGTAAACAATAGGAATAGAAAAACCCCCGACGGCAATCGGGGGTTTTTCGTTCAATTGGATAATATAGCACTAAATAGATTTTTACCACAACTAAACTATAACATAGTTAAACGCAAATGTCAACAAGCGACATCAGAAATTATTCGTCTTCAAATCCGCCTGTTTTACATTTTCAAAGGTGAGTTTTTCCGCGTCGGTGATAATCCAAGGCTTGCCGCCGGAAATAGTGATATTTTTGAATACGAAATCGTGATGTTTCATATTCGGCGCGCCTACGATCTCAATAGCCGCTTTGCCGGTCTTTTCAACGGAGCAATCTTCCACTAAAATGTTGTAGAACACGGCGGGTTTCGTAGCTTTCGGGAACTCGGTCTTTTGGTTGGGGTCGCTGTATCCCGTCGTCGCTATAACGAAGTTTTTCTCGATGTTTCTGAGCGCGTTGTTGCGGAAAGTGATATTTCTCGCGCCGCCGCCGTTCGCCGCGTTGCTCTTCATACGAAGTCCGACTTCGCAACCGTCCACCACGTTATCTTCGGCGAGAAGGTTCTGGATAAACGCCGCGGTATGGCTGCCCATAACTACCGTGCCGTGACCGTGATGAATGGAGTTGTTGAACACCCAAATCTTTTCGGTAGGTTTATCTTTTTCACCCATCGCGCCTTGACCTGCCGCGAAGTTGATGCAGTCGTCGCCGGTGTCAAAGATGCTGTCGTATACTTTTAAGCCCGCGCCGTGAGCAAACTCGATGCCGTCACCGTTGTTGCAGTTGTAAGTCATAAATTTGGTGTTTTCAACGGTAACGTCGTTGCAATGGGAAAGAATCAAGGTATGGTTTGCGGGGTTACGGAAAGTAATGCCCGATACCGCGACATTGTCAACGCCCTGCAAAAGCATCATGGAAGAACGGCGCTGATACGCTTTGTCTTCGTTCAAGCCCTTGTTCTTGTCGAGCCAATCAACCTGATTCCAAGCTAAAATACCGATATTTGAAACGTGGTTTTTCGGAAGGGTCTTCGCGCCTTTTTTCGCTTTTTCGCGATAGAGATAGTTTCCGTCCGGGCCTTTCTTCCAGCCGTTGCCGTCTATCGTGCCTTCGCCGACGATGCGAAGATTTTTCATCTTCGGGTCGCCTTCCTTATACTTCGTGCTGAAAAGCGCGTAGAAACGATCCTGCGAGATGTAGGGATAGAGATGATAACCGTATTGATAAGCGTCCGGTACTTCGCTTGCAAGAATGGTCGCGCCCTTTTGGATTTCAAGGGTCATATCGCCGTGAAGCCAAATCATACCCGTCTTATAAACGCCGGGAGGAACTACGACAACGCCTCCGACCGGGCATTTATTAACAGCCTGCTGAATAGCCGCAGTATTAACGGTAACTCCGTCGCCAACCGCGCCGAATTGGGTAATATCGACGACTTTACCTTTTTTGCGGGTGGTAACTTTTATGGAATTGCTGTCCGGGGATTCGTTTCCTGCCGCGTCAAGAGCGCGAACGGTGAATGTATGCGTAGAGCCTTCTTTCAAACCTTTCACGCGATACATATGATTTAGAATTTTCACAGCTTTCGGAGATTTCTGATAAAAGTCCTTGAGCTCTTTTTTAGCGTCGGTGGAAAAATCCTGATCCGTGCGGACTATTTTTTTGCCGTCCATATATACGTTATAGCCTATGACTTTATCGCCTTTCTTGGGACGCTCCCAAAGCAGAGGAATATCCGTCTCTGAGACCGCCGCCGCAGAAGTTTGAAGACCCGTTGGAGCTTGCGGAGCCGCGAACACTCCCTGCGCGATAGCAAGACACAAAGCCGCCGATAAAGCCATTTTCTTTTTACTGAATAATTGCATAAATTTGCCCCTCCTTGAATATAATTTATTTTTTAAAAGTTCTTTTCTTTCTCTCTTTTTCTTATAAGAATAAGAGAGAAAAAGAATTTCAATAATTAGTTTCAGTAATTTTTAGTTTTCTGAAAAAAATCTAAAAATTCTGTATTTTTACTTTTTAAAAATCGCCCTTCGCCCACAATTTAGCGGGCGAAAAGGCAATTTTAAATTAAACGAGTGTAAATTTATAATGCTTATTAGAAGTAGAAGTAAACCTGTACGCGGTACTGGTTAGCGTTCTTCATATCGGTTTTAGCGACGGGAGTACCTATAGTTCTGTAGTGCATCCAACGGAAGTCAAGCATAATGTTCTTGACGGGAACATAACGATAGTCAACGATGAAGCCGCGCTGACCTTCGCCCGCTTTGTTCTTTAAATCGTATGTGCTCTTGATACCGGTGTATCTGCCCGCATGCAAGAGATCTAATTGAAGTCTGCTGGAATGAGGATTGTTTTGGCTTACTTTACCCCATTGGAGGCTTAAGCCATAAGCGGATTTACCGGTGCCGTTGGTACCTTCCCAACTGGACTGAGCATACATACCGCGAACGGTAAGTTTACGAGAAGCATCCCATTGGAAACCGATTTCGCCGATTAAAGGATCGCCGTATTTGCTCTTATCGCGAGTAGTTGTTTTCGATGCAACCGCGCCGCTCGTAGCTTTGGTATCTACTGTCGAAGCCGTGCTTTTAGTGCCGCCGGCAGCGTGCAATTTCCACGCGCTACCTACAATTGAGAAGTTTTTGCTGGCTTGATATTTAACCTGAGCTTGAGTCATATTTACGCCCAAGCCGTCCGGGTTCATATCAGAGCCGGAAACGCCGCGTCTCCAGCGGAAGTTTTCATTGGACGCAGCCTCGGATAAGCCGTTCGTTGCGTAGTCAATTTTACCCCAACCAAGATCTACCAACCACTTATTGCCTAATTTCTTGGTGTAAGTAATACCTTCAAAATACTGACCCATAATCATAGAATAGCCGTAAACGTTCGAGCCTTTCAAACGACCCATTTTAACGTTACCCGCGAGGAGAGGACCTTGCACGTAAGCTCTGCCGAAGTCCCAAAGACCGGTGGTATTTTCGCCGGAATTACGAGAGTCGCCGTCGGAGTTCTTTGCGCCGAAGAATACGACTTCCGCCGACCAGTCTTTGTTAATGTTGAATTTATTGTTGAATTGAAGCAAAATTTGGTTGTTGTTGTTGCCGCCAAATTCCTGCTCCGCGCCGTTTTTGTAGTTACCGCTACCCCAATCGTGACGGAGACGAATCAAGCCGTTGAAGTTGTAGTTAGACGGAATTTGTTTAATACGAGCGTCTTTAGCTTCAACTTTGCCGCCTTTTTTGTCGTCTTTAGCCTTTACGCCGGGAATAGCAACATGCAAATCGGTTAATTCCGCTTGATACTCTTTAATCAAACGGTTGATGCGTTCGGTGTCTGCCGCGCCCGCTCTATCCATCGCGCTCATAGCTTTACCGGTGAAGATAGCCATTTCCATACGGCTTATTACGCGAGTTTTGTCGAACTGACCCTTTTTGTAGCCATAAATAAGTCCGTTGTCAACAAGGGCAGCGACATCGTCGTAAGACTTGCTCGAAGTCGGCACAGCCGCAAAGGGATTGGACGCAGCCTCAGATACGCCGGTAAAAGCAGTTGCGCCGATAGCCGCAGAGCAAGCCATGGCCAGGAGGAGTTTCTTTTTGCTTGTCATGATAAATAATTCCTCTTTTCTTAAAAAATATTTTCCCAAAGAGCAGCGCGCCTAATTCTCTCAAGCCACGCGCAACTCTTCAACAAACAAAATTTTTTTAACGAACACATTATATATCATTTCTTTTTAAAATAAAAGAAAAATTTAATGAAAATTAGAAAAAAATTAAAAATTTGTTAGAAAAAATTAGGTTTTATTTTCGTCCTCGGCATATTTATATTTTTCATCGCCGGATTCTAAGTAAAGCATAAACCGATTTATCTCGGTATCCGTCCAACCTTTGTGTTGAAGAAAAAGAATAAATCTTGTAATCTCTTGCATATTCATAATATACACTTCCTTTCAGCTTACTTGCCCTCTCTTTTAGGCAAATGCTCCCCATCGCCGGATTCCATCCAAAGTATAAATTCGTTGATTTGTTCGGCAGATATTCCAAGCGCCCTCAGACCTTGAATTAGTCGTGTTACCTCTTGCATATTCATAGTGTTTCCTCCTTATAAAACTGAATTGTCCCCCATGTCAAGGACATTTTAAGAAAAAGGGATAAATTTTTTCAATGGATAATATTTATAGTGGGAACAATATTGTTTAAAGGATATTGCCCGGTGACAATGTAC
>JAGBKP010000200.1 GCA_017635875.1 Selenomonadaceae bacterium
AAAAGAAGAAAGAAAAAACTTTACTAGACTCTAGTGATTAGTTTTTCTTTTATTGCTTTTTAATTTTTTTGTTTTGTCGACACTCTGAATGGGCTGTGAAAAACTAAAAGTTTTTCGCAGTCCCTTTTTTGTACGTATTTCCTTAAATTTAGGCAATAAAAAAACGCCCGCAAGGAGCGTTTGAATTTTTTAATGGAGCGGAAAACGAGACTCGAACTCGCGACCCCCACCTTGGCAAGGTGATGCTCTACCAACTGAGCTATTTCCGCGTAACTGACGAGGATAATTCTATACTAATTTAAAACGCTTGTCAAGAGTTTTTTTTCGCGTTGCCCCTCGCGTCGCCCCTACTTTCTTTTTCTTCTTTCTTTTTTGAAAAAAAGAAAGAAGAAAAAGAAAGTAGCAAAGAAAAAGAAGAAAGAAAAAACTTTACTAAACGCTGTTGATTAGTTTTTCTTTTATTGCTTTTTAATTTTTTGTTTTTTCTACAGTCTGAAATTTTTTATTCGTTTTCCTTTGCAATATCTCTTTAAAAATGTTACAATAATTATCAACGAATTGTGGACGGAAATGAATCTTTATTATTTGAAATTTTCGCATAGCTCCTTCAAAGAGGGAGATACGAAAATTAAAGCGTATAAGACTTTTTCAATAATGGTTCGGAATTAAAAAGCGGAATTTGCGGCTCTTGCGTGATCGGAGATAGCGAGGGTTATTTTATGTCCGCTTAATTTACGGAGGTGTCGTTTTGGCAAAACAACAACAAAAATTACAGATTATTCCCCTTGGCGGACTTGGCGAGATTGGGAAAAATATGACGGTTATCCGCTACGAGGACGAGATGATCGTCATAGACGCGGGGCTTATGTTCCCTGACGAAGATATGCTCGGCGTAGATATCGTAATCCCGGATATTACATATCTTTTGGAAAATAAGGACGCGATTAAAGCCATAATTTTAACGCACGGACACGAAGACCATATCGGCGCGCTTCCTTTCGTATTAAAGCAAATATCCGTCCCCGTCTACGGAACGAGGCTTACGCTTGGCATTTTGGAGGGGCGTTTAAAGGAAAGCGGCGTAGATTCAAGCAACCTTCACGCCGTTATGCAGGGCGATATTATAAACGCGGGAGTTTTTAGCGTTGGTTTTATTCGCGTAAACCACAGTATTCCGGACGCTGTCGGGCTTTCCATAAGAACGCCCTTGGGAATGATTGTGCATACGGGAGATTTCAAACTCGACTACACGCCGATAGACGGCAAGATGACGGATTTTCGCCGTTTTTCCGATTTGGGCAACAAAGGCGTGCTCGTTTTAATGGCGGACAGCACAAACGCGGAAGTAGAAGGCCACACGCAGAGCGAAAGCACGGTGGGTCAAGCGTTTGACAAAGCGTTCCACAGCGCAAGACAGCGCATAATCGTCGCGACTTTTTCTTCTAACGTTCACCGAATTCAGCAGGTTATAGACACCGCCGTAAGGTATAAGCGAAAAGTCGCGATTTTAGGGCGCAGTATGGAAAACGTTGTCAGTATTTCTCTTGAACTCGGCTACATTCACGCGCCGGAAGGAATTATAATAAATATTGACGAAATAAACAATTATCCGATGAATAAAATCGTGATAATAACGACGGGTTCTCAAGGCGAGCCTATGAGCGCGCTTACCCGTATGAGTCAAAGCGACCACAAGAAAGTGGGCATAGTGCCGGACGATACGGTGATTATTTCCGCAACTCCGATCCCCGGCAACGAAAAACTTGTGGCAAAAACCATTGACAATCTTATGAAACTGGGCGCGCACGTTATCTACGGACGCAGCGAGGGGATTCACGTATCGGGTCACGCGAGCCGTGAAGAATTGAAACTTATGCACAATTTGGTGCGTCCGAAATTCTTTATCCCCGTTCACGGCGAATATCATCATCTCGTAAAACACGCCCAGCTTGCAAAAGAACTCGGTATGCCAAAAGAAAATATTTTCATCGGAGAAAACGGACAGATTTTGGAATTTACCCGCGACAAAGGCGTAGTCGGAGGCAGAGTCACCGCGGGTATGGTTATGGTTGACGGGCTTGGCGTAGGCGACGTCGGAAACATTGTGCTTCGAGACCGCAAGCAACTCTCTCAAGACGGTATTTTAATAGTGGTAGTCGCTATGGACGCGAGAAACGGCAGGATAATTTCAGGCCCCGATATAGTTTCAAGGGGATTTGTATATGTGCGCGAGTCCGAAGAACTTATGACGGGCGCAAGACAAAAGGTGGAGCAGGCGCTTGCCGCCGCGGAAGGTCAACGTATCCCCGAATGGTCCGTGATAAAGACGAACGTAAGGGACGCGCTCGGACGCTATCTCTACGAAAAGACGCGCCGTCGCCCGATGATTTTGCCAATCGTAATGGAAATGTAAAAACAGAGGCTGCTTTGCAGCCTCTGTTTTATAAAAAAGTAAAGGGCATCTCTAAAAACCTTACTTTCTTTTTCTCTTTTCTTTTTTGCCTGTCCTCCCTTGCGGAGGAAAAAAAAGAAAAGAGAAAAAGCACTCAAGAGTATAAGAATTTCTAATCGGTAAACTGATAAGAAATTCTAAAAAGTAAC
>JAGBKP010000201.1 GCA_017635875.1 Selenomonadaceae bacterium
ACAACCCGGCAAAGCGGGCGGGGCTTGAAGGCTACGGGCTTACAATAACCGAAAGAGTGCCGATTATAATTAAAGCCAATAAATTCGACAAGAAATATTTAAGCGTAAAGCGCACAAAGATGGGTCATATATTCGAGGAGGAAAACTGAATGGCAAAAGTTATCGAAGGATTTTTGACGGGCAAAGGCTTAAAAATGGCGATAGTCGTTTCCCGTTTCAACGAATTTATAACAAGCAAGCTCTTAGGCGGCGCGCTTGACGCTCTGCACAGAAACGAAGTGACGGACGATGACGTAACGGTTGTTTGGGTGCCCGGCGCGTTTGAAATTCCCGTAATAGCGAAAAAACTCGCCGAATCCAAAAAATACGACGCGGTTATCTGCCTTGGCGCGGTCATTCGCGGCTCTACGACGCATTACGATTATGTTTGCGCGGAAGTCTCAAAAGGCGTCGCCGCCGTGGGGCTTTCCACGGGAGTGCCTACGATTTTCGGAGTCGTCACGACGGAAAACATCGAACAAGCGATTGAACGTTCCGGCACAAAGGCGGGCAACAAAGGCGCGGACGCAGCTGTTTCCGCTATTGAAATGGCTAATTTGATGAAGAATGTATAATAGGAGAAAAATATGAAAATAGGAATAATAAGCGACACTCACGGACACGCGGGACGCTTTAAGCAAGCTGTCGATAAGTTTTTTTCGGGCGCGGACTTAATCATTCACGCGGGCG
This sequence comes from Selenomonadaceae bacterium, assembly GCA_017635875.1. GTDB lineage: Bacteria > Bacillota > Negativicutes > Selenomonadales > Selenomonadaceae > RGIG9201. The sequence goes on from JAGBKP010000201.1 coordinate 730, forward strand.
ACGTTCTCTATCACGGACCCAGAAACAAAATGCTGGGCGATTATAACCCCGCCGCTCTTGCCGATATTATCAACGAATCTGAAATCCCTTTCGTTATCGCAAAGGGCAATTGCGATTCCGAAGTAGATCAAATGGTTATAAACACGCCTATCGAGGCTCCGTTTGCCCATGTCAATATTAACGGATTGAGAATTGTCGCGACTCACGGGCATTTAGTGGAGGACGACGAAGCAAAAGACGATATGGCAAAACATTTGAAGGCGGATATTTTTATAAGCGGGCATATTCACACCACCGTGCTTGAAAAAAGAGGAAACACCGTGTTTGTAAACCCGGGCTCGCCTTCATTAAGCAAACGTGCGGACGGCCGCTCTACCGTTGCGGTGATGACAGACGATGCGATAAAGATTTACGATATTGATACGGACGAAGTTTTAGACGAATTGAGGTTGAAATAATTGGGCGATGTTTTAACTAAAGCCATAGCAAAAGGCGTTCGCGCTTACGCAAGTGTCACGACGGACACGGTAAACGAAGCGATAACACGGCATAAACTCTCGCCTCTTGCCGCCGCCGCGCTCGGAAGAACTATGACGGGCGCGCTTTTGTTAGCGGCGAATTTAAAAAACAAAGAGGCGGTTACGCTAAAAATCGCAGGCGACGGAGTTCTGGGAAAAATCACGGCGGACGCAACGCCCGAAGGTTATGTTCGCGGATTTTTGGAAAATCCCGCGGCGAATTTGCCGCTTAAGAGCGACGGCAAACTTGCCGTAGGCGCGGGCGTAGGGCGCGGATTTTTATTTCTTACGCGTTTTACCGGGTTAAAAGAGCCTGTGACGGGCAGCGCGGAACTTATCAGCGGCGAAATCGCCGAAGATATTACGAATTATCTCTTTGTGTCGGAGCAAACACCGTCCAGCGTCGGTCTTGGCGTGCTTGTCGATACGGACGGCGCGGCGAAGGCGGCGGGGGGATTTTTTCTCCAGACTCTCCCGGATATTGATGACGAAATACTTAATATCGTCGAAGAAAATATAAAAAAATTGCCGCCGGTATCTACTTTAATATCGGAAGGCAAAAGCGCGGAGGATATTTTAAAACTATTGCTGAACGGCGCGCCGGATTTTGAAATGCTCACAAAAACCGACGTTTCTTTTCGTTGCAAATGTTCAAGAGAGCGCATCGAAGAAGTGCTTATATCTACGGGCGAAAAAGAGCTAAAATCCCTTATAGCTGACGGGCGCGCGGAGGTCGTGTGCCATTTTTGCGGCGAAAAATACGAATTTAACAAAGACGATTTGGAGATGCTTTTAAGAGTAACGGAAAAAGCGAAGAAATGGAAGGAAGAGCATGGAATTTAAGCCTATTTTAAAAGAGGACAAGCCCCTTTTTGACAGATATTACGGCGGCGGATATTACGAAAACGCCCATTTTAATTTCACCAATCTTTTTATGTGGCGAAATCCCTTCGATATTATGAAATGCGAAGACAACGGCGTACTCTATCTTACGGCGAAATGGGACGGCGAAATGATGGCGCTTCAGCCCGTTTGCGCTCCCGAAAAAATCGACGACGCCGTTTGCAATTTGGCGAATTATTTTGAGGAAATAGGCGAGCCGCTTTATTTTTCGGGGATTGAAAGGCATTTTGCCGAAAGTTTGAAGGATAATCCGAAATTTTCATTTAAAATCGAGAGCGACCGCGATAATTTTGATTATGTGTATTTAGCCGAAAATCTGATTAAACTTGCGGGACGAAAATTTCACTCAAAGAAAAATCACTTGAACGCTTTTAGGAAAACATACCCCGAAGCCGAGTATTTGCCCATTACAAACGAGATAATCACGCTTTGCAAACTTGAACTGAATAATTGGTACAAAGCGCGAAAGGATTCGCCGGATGAAACCGACGATCCCTTTATAGCTTATGAGCGGGCAGCGATAATTGAAATCTTAAACGATTTTTCCTATTTTAGCTTAAAAGGTGGCGCGATCCGCTTAAATGGGCGCATTATAGCCTTTACTTTCGGCGAAAAGCTAAACCGCGACACCGCCGTTATTCACGTTGAAAAAGCAGACCCCAACATTCGCGGCGCGTACCCCGCCATAAACCAAGCCTTTATCGAACATGAATTCAGCGATATGACATACATAAATCGCGAGGAGGATATGGGATTAGAGGGACTTCGCAAAGCTAAAGAGTCGTATCAACCCGTAAAGATGGTTGAAAAATTTTCCGCCCTTTTACAATAAATATAAAATTTATTTCAGGAGGCACATTATGAAGAAAAAATATTTAAAGAAAGTGATAGCCGCGTTTTTTGCCGCATCTGTCGCTTTTAGCGGAGCGGAGGCGGCTAACCCCGCGGATGCGTCCGATTTTGTCGTTTTATCGGACGTTATCCCTGATATTGTGCAGGAAATTCGCTATTATGGCACCTACAATTTTGTAGGCGACAGAATAAGAGGATACTACGAGCCTGTCGCGTTTATGACAAAAGATGCGGCAAGAGCCTTAAAAGCCGCCTCCGACGAATTTAACGCTATGGGGTATCGCATAAAGGTTTACGACGCTTATCGCCCGCAGATGGCGGTGGATAACTTCAAGGAATGGGCGGAAGATTTAAACGATATGCGTATGAAACCGTATTTTTATCCGGAAGTTGACAAGAGAAATCTCTTTAGAGACGGTTATATCGACGCAAAATCCGGGCATAGCAGAGGAAGCGCGATAGACCTTACGCTTATTGATAAAAATACGGGCAAAGAACTTGATATGGGCGGAGTATTCGATTATTTCGGTATGCGTTCTCATCCCGATTTTAGCGGAGATTTGACTGAAGCGCAGAAAAAGAACCGCAAAATACTGCAAGACGTAATGGAAAAACACGGTTATAAAATACTTGATACCGAGTGGTGGCATTTCTTCCTTAAGAACGAGCCTTATCCCGATACTTATTTCACTTTCCCCGTAGATAAAGCCAACTTATATCTCGCCCAACAGAAAACGAAAAGCCCCGATTGGGTGACGAAACTTCCGGCGGCTAAAACAAATACGCAGATGGTGGTCGTAGGAACAAATAAAGCGCAGGGCGCGTGGGTATCTATGCACGAGAAAGATGAAAACGGCGTGTGGCAGATGATTATGACAACGCCCGCCATTATCGGCAAAAACGGACTTGGCAAGACAAAGGAAGGGGACAGCAAAACTCCCGTCGGAGTATTTCGTTTCAATAAAGCTTTTGGCATAGCGGATAATCCGGGCACGAAACTTTCCTATACGAAAGTGGACGAAAATATTTATTGGTCGGGGGACGTTAAATATAAATATAATCAAATGGTTGACATAAGGGATTATCCTATGTTAAACAAAAAGGACAGCGAGCATATAGCAGAATATAGTACATATTACGATTATTGCTTAAACATAAGCTATAACGAAGAAGGAACGCCGGGGAAAGGCAGCGCGATTTTTATGCACTGTTTTGGCACACATAAACCGTATACCGGCGGTTGCGTTGCGATTCCAAAGGACAAGATGCGTTTTGTAATGCAAAGGGTAGAACCAAACTGCGCCGTTGTTATTGATTCGATTGAAAAATTGGGCGGGAAATTTTAAACCAAAAACGACTTTCCGTATTTTGACGGAAAGTCGTTTTTGGTGTTTTTTACTACTTGTTGTTGTTTTTGTCGCGAGGCGGACGCGGCGGGCGTTTGCCGTCTTTATTGTTGTCTTTGTCCTTTTCGTAGCGATGCTGTCTGTCGTAATTTTTATCGTTGTCGCCTCTGTGATTGGGTCTGTCATAGTTTTTATCATTGTCGCCCCTGTGGTGATTTCTGTCGTTATCGTGACGCGGCGGACGAGACGGGCGTTTATCGTCTCTATCTCTGTCGCCGTCACGATTTCTTTCGTGGTTAATTTTATCATTGTCACGACGCGGTTTATTTGGGCGTTCTTTCTTTACGTCGTCGCCGCTCGTTGACTCGGTGAAACTCGGGCGATTTTCTTCTCCGGGCGGGTCTGCAAAGGTAATGTTTGATGTGTTAAACAAGAATACGCCGCCTAAAAGTGCGCCCATAACCAATTTTTTTAACATAAGAATTACTCCCTTCTTTTAAAAAGAATTTCAAAAAGTTTTTTCTTTTTTCTACGGTTTTTATTATATCAAGCAGGAATTAAAGAACAAGTAGGCGAATATTAAGAAAAGATTAGATTTTTGTTGTGTAAAATCGAAAGCGGGGGTAAATATGTCCGAAAATGAACTTGAAACCTTGGTTGACGCAAAATTAAAAGAGGCGTATGACGCGGGAGAACATCCCAAAAAATTCTTTCTCACCGAAAACGGACGCGGCGTAGTGGACGGCGGCGAGATGTATAACGCGCTTCTTGCGGATATGATGGGGATTATGAAAAAAACCTTGATTGCCGTTTTGAAGGAATGTAAATAAAAAGAGCGACTTTCTTCGTTTGTACGATGAAAGTCGCTTTTTTATTTCGCAATATTATCCGTCAAAATCGCAAATTCTTCGATAGACAATGTTTCGCCGCGCCTTGCGCCGTCTATATTTGATTTTTCAAGGGCGGACGCGACAACCTCTTTATCAAATACGGATTTTAACGCGTTTGAAAGCGTTTTTCGCCGTTTCCCGAAAGCCGCCCGAACGGTTTTAAAAAATAATTCTTCGTCTTTTACTTTAACGAAAGGATTAGGTAGAACGTCCGAAACTATAACCGCGCTCGTAACTTCGGGCGCGGGGTAAAAGCATTTTGGAGAAACTATTTGCGAGATTTTAGTGTCGGTGAAATATTTAAAAGCGAGCGTAATTGCGCCGTAGTCTTTGCCTCCAGGGTTTGCCGTTATACGCTCCGCAACTTCCTTTTGAATCATCGTCACTATTTTTGTAATGGGAAGTTTCTTTTCAAGCAAAGTTAAAAGTATAGGGGTCGTTATATAGTAAGGAAGGTTTGCCACGACCTTATACGGCTCGTTTCCCATAATTTCAACTAAATCGACTTTTAAAATATCTCCGCTTATAAGCGTAAAATTATCGTAGCCTGCCAATGTCTCATTTAAAACTTCGGGCAACTTTTTATCAAGCTCCACCGCGGTGACTTTTGCGCCGGCGTTAAGGAGAATTTCGCTTAAAGAGCCGATGCCGGGGCCAATCTCAAGCACGCGTTCGCCTTCTTTAATCTCTGCGGCGGCGACGATGCCGTTTGCAACAGTTTCGTCTATTAAGAAATTTTGCCCAAGCCTATGGCTCGCCCGAAGTTTAAAATGTTTTAAAATCCCCTTGGTCTGCCGTATTACGGGGATTCTTGCGATATTTATCAATGTTTCTTCGTTCATTATAGTTCGTTTAATCCTTCTTCAAATTCTTCTCTTGTTACTCCGTAAGTGTTAAGCCGTTTCAAAAAAGTTTTGGCGTTTGCCGCGCCGAGTCCTAATATTTTGCCGAGTTTCATTCTTCGTTCGCTAGCGTTTAAACTGCCTGTCAAATTGTTTGCAACCATATCTTTTGATGAAAAGATATTGGACGGCTCTATGCTTTCCGTTCTGACTTTGGCGAGAGCGGCGCGAATAGCTTCGGGGGATGCTTGTTCGACTCCTATGTCGTCGTTTGCGGTAGCGTCTTCAACGGGGATAAATGCGTGTTTGGCGTTTGGGAAGCGTTTGGCGAGAAATCTTCTTATGCGTTCGCCTGCGGGATCTGGGTCTGTAAGAATTATAATGCCACGCTTTTTGTAGGCGGCTTTTATGGCGTCAAGAGTGTTTTTGCGAAGATGAAAACCGTCGGTAATGATTGAGTCCGCCTCTACTGCTCGATTTACCGCGAGAATGTCCATCTTGCCCTCTACTATTATTACTTCTTTAATCATTTTTATCAATACTTTAACGAAATATAGAAAAATATGGCCGAAAGCCACACAAAAGCTACGCAGAGAAAAACAACTATATACACGTCCCTTTGCGTGGGAAAAGTTTCGTTGTTTATTCTTTTTTGTTCCGCATAATATGCGTCTCTTAATCTTTTTTCTTCTTCATAATATTTTATGTAATCATACATAATTTTCACGCTCCTTGTTTATTTCAACATAGCGTAAACAAAACCAAGCGCGCCAAAAATTATAGACGCTATTCCTATCGCAATAGTAATCGTCAAATTCCTAATTTCGCTCCTTGCAGCATCAAATTTTCGATCGTATTCTTGCCTTGACGCTTCATATTTTCTTTCGGACTCAATTTTTAATGCTTCAAATCTTCTGTTTGCCTCTCTCATTTCTTCCCGAAAAGCGCGCATTTCCTCGCGCCAATCCTTTAAACTAAGTTCCATCCAATTTATCGCTTCCGCCATTTTCATCACCACGCTTTTACAATATTCTTTTTACTCTATTATATAAAATTTCGCTTATTTCTTCAACGCTTTTTGGGGAATTTTCAGAGGAACAGCCGATTTTTTCCCAGCAGAATTTATCCGAAAACATATTGTACAGATTATATACTTTTTTCAGATAATCCGCGTCTTTTTCGTGAATATCGCTTCTGCCCCTTGTCTTTACCAAATTTAGCGAAACATTCGGGGGCATATCCAAAAATATTGTCACATCGGGTTTGGGTAAAGTAAGTTTATTATACTCTAAATCCTCCAGCCAGTTTATGAAATTTTCTCTTTCGTCTTCATTTAGCTTAACGCCTTGATGCACAAAGTTGCTGGCTACGTACCTATCCGCTAAAAATATTTCACCCGCCTCATACTTCGCTTTCCAAATCTTTTGATACGACGCGTATCTGTCTGCGGCGTAAAAAAGCGACGCGGCGTAAGGGGAAACCGCGCTTGCGTCATTTCCGAAATCCCCTCTTAAATACATCTTTACAAGGGCGGAGCTTTCCGAGTCGTAATCGGGGAAGGAAAGCGTATTTATTTTTAATCCATCTCTTTTTAATCTATCCGCCAACAGCGCGGTCTGCGTAGCTTTACCGGAGCCGTCGGAGCCTTCTATAACGATGAGTTTTCCTTTCATTTCAACACGCGAACCCTTTCTAATGTTTGGTCTGCAAATCCTATGAGTTTTATTCCGAAAGAGCGCACCTCTTTTGCGTATTTTATTAACTCTTCCGTAATGACTTCGCCCGGATGAATTAAGGGGATTCCGGGCGGATACGAGGTGATTTCTTCCGCCGCTACAAATCCCGCGCTCTCTTTAAACGGAATTTCTCTTATATCGCCGAAAAAGGCTTTTCTCGGAAGTATCTTTGACGGCGGTATTTTGGGGAGTGTCGGGAAATTCATTGTTTTGCCGTGTTTTTTTCTGTCTTTTATTAAATCAATAAGAGCGTTTTTTAAAGTTTTAAGCGTATCTTCATTATCCGCGTAACTTATCAAAAAGAGCAAGTTATGGAGGTTTGAAAGTTCCGCCGCAACGCCGTATTTTGTAAGCAGTATTTTGTCCGCCTCTTTGCCGCTTATGCCAAAATCCGATATGCGAAGGGTGAGTTTCATAGGGTCAAGCTCCCCTTCTAACAGTTCAAAACCCGCCTCTTTAAGTTCCTTTCTGAGGTTTTCGATTAGGGGCAACAGATTTTTAAAATATTCTTCGCCGCAGCTTTCCATTTGCTCCATCGCCGCTTCTAAAGATGCTACGATTATTTGATTTGGGCTTGTTGTGGTAAGAAGCGCGGCTGTTTGCGCGATTTTCCTAAAATCCACGCGCTCTTTGTTTACAAAGAGCATAGAGCCTTGAGTTATCGCGCCGAGCATTTTATGAGTGCTTGAGGCGACCATATCCGCGCCGCGGGAAATCGCGCTCTTTGGAGAATTTGGTAAAAAGGGCAGATGCGGACCGTGAGCTTCGTCTACTAACAGCAACATACCCGCATTATGCGCGATTTTTGCGATAGTCTCAATATCCGAAAATCTTCCGTAATATGTGGGCGAGGTTATAAGCACAGCTTTCGCGTATGGGTGTTCTTTGATAGATTTTTCTATGGTTTCCGGCAGAAGTTCTTCTATTATTTGAAATTCGTCGTTAATTTCGGGCGTCATATAAACTATATCAACTCCTGAAAGCACAGCCGCTCCGAAAACGGAACGATGAGCGTTTCTTGGAGCTAATATCGTATCTCCGTCCTTTAAAGAGCCGAGTATCATAGTTTGTATCGCGCTTGTGGTGCCGTTTACCATAAAGAGAGCCGCATCCGCGCCGTAAAGTTTCGCCGCTTTTTCTTCCGCGTCTTTTATCGCCCAAGACGGCGAGTTTAAATCGTCAAGCGCGTCCGTTACGTTTACTTCTTTCTTCCAACCGTCTTCGGTTAAAAGTTTTTTTAATTTAGGGTGAACGCAAAGCCCCATTTTATGACCCGGCGTGTGAAACGGAGTATGCACCGTGTCTTTATAGTTTTGCATAGAGTCCAATATATTCATTTGTGATTTTCCTTTCGGGTTTTTATGCCTTATTCAACAATTTCTCTTTTAACTCAAAATATTTCGAACCGTAAAAAGGTTTTCCCTGCGTCTCTTTAAAAGAGCCGAACGGACGCGCGGTAAGCGCGATATTTGGCGGAGCCTGCAAGCGTTTTGCTATCGCTACGCCGTTTAAGCTGTTATACCAACGCTCCAAATCGTTTATAAAATCTTCGTCCGTTTTGAAATAATTTTTTACAATTCCCTCTTTACAACCGATATTTTTTTCAAGGGTGTTTTCTTCGTACCATAATAAAATATCTTCGGGAGTAACTTTGGGAATTTTTTCCGCGAAGGCGCGAAGCAAAAAATCGTGATACGGATAAAAGAGCGGGTCTCCTTTTCCTTCGTCCACATTTTGATTTTCGGAGAGTTCCGCGCTTGGAACGATGTTTATTATGCCTTCGGGGATAACTTCTCTTTCGTAAATCTCTTCGTTTAAAAATCTTGCAAGTTCATAGACTTGATATTTCCATAAATCCGCGATAGCCGCCAAAAATCCCGCGTTATCTCCGTAAAGCGTGGCGTATCCCACCGCGCTTTCCGTCTTGTTCGCGTTGCAGGTAAATCCCGCAGGCTTATATTCGCCGTTTTCGCTATGCGAAAAAGCGGAAACAAGAGCCGACAAAATTCTTGAACCTCTGTCGCGCGCTTGAACGTTTTCCCTATCAAACGACGATAATTTCAAATTGAATTTTTTACCGTTGTTTAAAAGCGTTACGGGCGTATTTTCGATTTCTTTTATCGTATTTTTTACGCTTTCTTCTATGGGAAAAACCGCGTAATTCGCGCCTAAATTTTGGGCGAGTTTTTCCGCGAGATTTTTGGTCGTATCGGAATTGTATCTGCTCGGCAAATTCACCAAAAGAATATCTTCGGGAGGCAAAATTTTACCGTAAATCGCTGCCGAGACTGCGGAATCTATGCCGCCCGATACGCCTATTACAACCCTTTTTAATCCCGTGTTTTTTAAAAAACATTTTGCCGATATTGTTATTGTTTCATATATTTCTCTTATGTTTGAAGGTATAAAAATTTCAGGTGGATTAGAAACTTTTTCGGTATCGTATATCGCTATCGTATTGTCGTTTGAAGCGAGTAAAAAATCTAGCTCTCCGTCCTTTGTAACGCAAAAAGATTTTCCCGTGTAAGCGTATAAATTTTTGCCTTCGTTTTCAACCGAAACTTTGTTTACGTAAAACACAGGCGATTGTTTCTTTTTTGCAATATCCGTCAGTCTGTTTTTACGCTCGTTAAAGAGTCCGATTTTAAACGGAACATCTTCTATAAATATAAAAAATTCCGCGTTTTCGTTTGTGATTTTGTAATCGGAGTTTATAAAACCGATTTTTAGATTTTTATGCCCGACGTAATTGACAATAAATGGGTCTTTTTTTAAAACTCCGTCGAAAACTTTTTCGTAATTAGAGGAAATTATCATAAGATTTTCCGCGGCGGAAACTATTTTCCCCTTCGCTAACTTATATTCTTCTATAAAAGAATTTTCTTCCCACGCCTCGCCTATAAATTTTCCCGTAACGGCGGAATCGGGAAGTATAAGAATATCCGCATTGTTTTCTTTTGCAAATTCTATAGCCTTTAGTATTTTATCCGTATTTTCGCATATATTTTTGGGCAAAACTTCAATCTGACCGACGGCAATCCTCATATAAACCCCTCCGTAATAAAAAATCTCAAATATAGTAACAAATAATTCTGAAAATTTGATAGTATGCAGGAATTTTATAAACTTTGCAGAAACAATTTCTTATGTTATATTTAAGGAGCGCGTGATTATGAAGTTTAAGCAAATCGTTTCAGCAATACTTGGAATTGCGCTTTTTGCCGCATATTTTAACGTAAGCGAAGCAAAAACTATAAAAAGTCAAGGATTAAAGCTTGATATTCCCGATAATATTTATAAACTTGTAAGAATTGAAACTTCCCCTGCCCCAGACAATATTTTTAGGATATATGAACTTGGCTCAGTTGAGGCGGCGAAGAAAATCGGCGTAAACTATGACGGCGCGGGCTGGATTTTCGGCATATCGAAAATTTCAGAAGAAACGCTTATGAATATTATAAAAGACGACATACCCGGAACAGAGCTTTTCGCTTATAAAGACGACAAATACTATATGTATAACCACCCCACAGACGTGCGATATATGCGTGAAGACAATGCGGCTATGGAACGCGACCAACACATTTGGACAAAGGTGAACGAATGGGCGTACAAAAATGTTCGCGAAAAATTTGTTGCGGACAAT
>JAGBKP010000001.1 GCA_017635875.1 Selenomonadaceae bacterium
GGAAAACCGAAAATAGCGCGTATCGCGGATAAAGTTTCCGCTGTTTTTGTGCCGTCCATAATGACTATCGCGCTCATAGTTTTCATATGTTGGCTCTTAATAGGCGAGAGCCTTGACTTTGCGCTTAATATGGCAATCTCCGTGCTTGTAATCTCTTGCCCGTGCGCGCTTGGGCTTGCGACTCCGGTTGCGGTTATGGCGGGCATAGGCAGAGCCGCAAAATCCGCTATGCTTATAAAAAACGCAGAGGTCCTCGAAACCGCCGCGAAAACTTCCGTCGCGCTTTTTGATAAAACGGGCACGCTAACTTCCGGCAAACCCAAAGCAATAGATTTTATAAAGATAAATTCCGATTATTCGGATGAAGAGCTTATTGCAAAAGCGGCGGCTCTTGAAGAAGTGACGGAGCATCCATTGGCTCTCGCGGTAAGGGAATACGCGAAAGAGCAAAACATTTCGACCGCAAAAGCGAAAAACGTAAAAGCCGTCTTTGGGCGCGGCGTTAAGGGCGTTATAGACGAAAAAGCCGTACTCTTTGGGTCGGAAAATTTTATGATAGCGGAAAAAGTGGATATATCGCCATATCACGGCGAACTTACACGAATCACAAAGTTTGGAGCAACGCCCCTGCTTTTGGCGATTGACGGAAATCTTGCGGGAATATTTCATATAGAGGATGTTTTAAAAGCGACGTCCAAAAAAACAATAAGTTTATTAAAAAATCTAAACATAACGCCTATAATTCTTACGGGCGACAATCAATTTACGGCAAACGCCCTCGCAAGAACGCTTAACATAGAGCAAGCGTTAGGCTCGCTTCTCCCCGAAGACAAGGAAAGGGAAGTAAAACGCTTGCAAAGCGCAGGGAACACGGTGCTGATGACGGGCGACGGAGTAAACGACGCGCCTGCCTTAATGGCGGCAGACGTATCGGTTGCGATGGGCGCGGGAACGGAAGTGGCGGCGGAAAGCTCCGACGTTATCTTTATAAAAAATAATCTCATAAATTTAATAAATCTCATAAATCTTTCAAGAGCCGTAATAAAGACGATAAAAGAAAATTTGTTTTGGGCATTTTTCTACAACATACTTGCAATTCCCGTAGCCGCAGGCTGTTTTTATAGCTCTTTCGGCTTAAAGCTGTCGCCTATGATAGCGGCGGCGGCGATGAGTTGCAGCAGTCTTTTTGTGGTTGTAAATTCGCTTAGACTTAGGAATTTAAAACTTTTAAAAGGAGATGAAAATATAAATTTAAATTCCGATGACAAAGGGGAAGCATTATTAAAAGAAAATACCAAAAACATTATTGAGGAGGAAAATCTTATGGAAACCACGCTAAACATTAAAGGTATGATGTGCGAGCATTGCAAAGCGCACGTTACAAAAGCTCTTTCGGCAATAGACGGAGTTTCTTCAGTCGAAGTAAATTTAGACGCGGGAGAGGCGAAAGTCACGACGATTAAAGAAGTGACGAACGATACTTTTAAAAAAGCAATAGAGGACGCGGGTTACGAATTGGCGTAAAAAAATCGGTTGTGAAAAAATTTCTTTCTCTTTCTTTTCTCTTTTCTTGAAAGAAAAAGAGAAAAGAAAGAGAAAGAAGCAAAGAGAAAGAAGCAAAGAGAAAGAAAAGAGAAAAAGAACTTTAATATGTGTTCGTTTATAAAAATAAAGTTTTACGCTAAATAATAAAACGTCGGCAAAATCTCGCCGGCGTTTTATCTTGTTCTGTAACTTTTTAGTTTTTTTCACAGCCGTTTTTTTTTTTGCATTTTTATTATAATTTTTCCATAATATTAAGCAAATTTTCATAGCTGTCCACTTCGTGATAAACTACGTCGTTTTCGTTCAAATTTGCGAAAAGTTTTTTGGCGCACTTGATTTTTGCCTGTTCAATGGGTTTTAAGTTTAAACTGTCCATTGTTCCCTTTGTTTCGGCTATGAAGAAAATATGTTTAACCTTGCCTTTGTTAAACGCTATAGCCCAGTCGGGAGAATAGTTTCCTACGGGCGTCGGTATCTTAAAGCCTCTCGGAAGTTTGGCGTAAACGCTTACTTCTTCGGCTATATCCATATCTTCAGCCATACGCTGTTCCACGCTTTTTCCGTCTTTGGCGTAGCCGTCCGTAAAAAGATAATCCTGCACGTTCTTTTTGGCGCGATAACCTTTTGAAAAATCGCTGTTTTTTTCGGCGGTAAATATTGCGCTGTCGTAAACTCCTTCGGTTTTGTTATAGGTTATATGCTCCACAATCATCGTGGCTTTTTCCTCGTTAATAAGCCGTATCGCTTTTGAGATAAATTCTTCCGGGTTGTTTTTCAGCATATCGAAAATATCTTTGCGAATCCCCGCTATAATTTTTGCCGCGCTCCTTCTGGTCAGTTTTGTTCCTTCGGCTATCTTTCCTATAACGTCGTATTTTACCGTCGATCCTCCGCCTAAATTTAAAGTACGAGTTTCGCTTTTGGATTCTTTAAACGCAGAGCCGCTTTTTAACTTATCCGCCGTGAAATCCTCGATTTGCTTTCCTACCGTTACCGTGTATTGAAGGCGAGTTACAAACATTTTTTCGTTTATATGGGCAATCGCTTTTTTAATAAGCTCTTCGCCGTCAAATTCCACCGTATAGGCGTATTTATGGCTTATAAGATTCCATAACTTTTTAAACTCGTCTTTATAAAAATTATCGTTCAAGGGATTATCGGTAATTTTTGTTTCACGCCCGTCTTGAGCCATTTCTTGCAAAACGCTCGGATCAAAGATACCTCCGATTAAAGTGTGAACGCCGTTTTCAATATTTTTTAGAGTTTCGGGAAGCGGCGCAAGGGAATTTGTTGCCTTATCTTCTCTATATTTGTCGGTTATGTGCCCATCATCATCCACATAATCGTTGCGAATAAGATAATTATAGATAATACGCCCTTGATTTTCGACGACGGTGATTGATTTTCCGTCAATGGTCAGCGTTTTACCGGTAAAATATTCGGCGGTAGCTATAGTCGGACGCTCATAGAGATCTGCTTTTATTCCTTCTTGCAAGCCCGCTACAAAATCCTTGTAACCATCGGCGGCTATTACCGTCAAATGATTTACTTTTTGCACCTGACTTCCTAAAACGTTTTCATCTTGTCTATCTCCCCGCGCGTTTACAGAGAGGCGAAGTCCGCGCCCTACTTCTTGACGCTTTTGCGTGGGAGACCTTCCGCCGTGTTTTAAAGCGCAAATTTGAAATACGTTGGGATTGTCCCAACCTTCCCGAAGAGCGGAATGGGAAAAGATAAAACGCACGGGATTTTCAAAGGAGAGAAGTCTTTCCTTATCCTTCATAATAAGGTCGTAAGCCGATATATCGTCGCTTTCTTCGCTTCCTCTTTTTACGGAGCTGTCGATTTTACGCCCTTTTTTGTCTATGGAAAAATATCCCGCGTGTGTTTTAGCGGTATCAATATTTTTCAAATAATTTAAATAAGGCGTTGGAAAAATCGTCAAATATTCGTTAAAAATATTATTATATTCTTCCTCGAAAATTTGCCCGTATTCGGAATTTATTTCATTTCCGTCTTCATCATATTGGCGATATTTTGCCACTTCGTCGATGAAAAAGAGTGACAAACACTTTATTCCCTTGTCGAAAAGCTCTTTTTCCTTTTCAAAATGAGAACGAATGGTTTCCTTTATTTGCGCCCTTCGGAGCGCTTTTTCGGATATATCGCCTTGAATTTCCCCCACGCGAATTTCTTCGCCGTTGGTGAAAGAAAGAGTTCTTCCTATGGGGTCAATCTGGCTCACTCTATATCCCTTATACTCTTCCAAA
>JAGBKP010000202.1 GCA_017635875.1 Selenomonadaceae bacterium
AAAAAAATATAAAAAATAATTTTTGGGAGTAATTACAATGAACGAAAACAAAAATGAAACCGCGGGAAATACGACGGACGACAATGTACGCGTGCTTTCAAAAGAAGAAAACTATTTCTACGAAGGCGACACAATCGACGGCGGCGTAGACCCCAACGCAAAAATCTATCGAGCAAACGATTATATGAGCAATTTTTACATAAGAAATTTTCATTTAGGCGGCGATTCCCTTTTGACAAAAGTCGTTTTGGGGCTTATCGCCGTTGGCGTCGTTTTGTTTATACTGTTTATCGCGCTGCCCGTCGCGCTCGTTGTCTTGGGCGTACTCCTAACTATATGGCTGGTACTTGAATTTTTTCAACGAAGATAAAATTAAAAAATAAAAATCAATAGTGATAAAACTAATCAATAGAGTTTAGTAAAGTTTTTTCTCTTTCTTTCTTTTCTTTGCTACTTTCTTTTCTTTCTCTCTCTTTTTTTCAAAAAAGAGAGAGAAAGAAAAGAAAGTAGGATAAATCTACAAATAAATTACGCCGTAGCGTATTTTGCTGTATTTGCCGCCGACAAATTCTTTAAATCCCAGTCTTTCAAATTCAAGACTTCTTGCGTTTTCTTTCAGCGCCACGCTTTTCCTCGCGACGCGTTTTGCCTCCGTTATCGCCTCTGTATTTATTGGCGCGTATTCCGCAAGCGCGCGGAGCGGTCTTAAATTTTCGCTCTCCATAAGCGGGTGACGGAACATAGGGTCAAAATACACCGCGTCGAATGAATTGTCCGCTTGCTTTCGCAAAAACTCCAAAGCGTCCGCGTTTATTACTTCGATTTTTCGCATAGCGTTTTCAAGTTCGTTGTCGCCGTAAACGTTGTTCTTTAACCCATAACCGATAACGGTGGCGATAAGCGGATTTTTTTCCAGCGCGACGACTTTGCCCGTTTCTCCGACCGCATAGCTTTCAACGATAGCGTCGCTGCCAAAACCGAGCGTGCAGTCAAGAACGGAATCCCCCTCCGAAATGTTCAACGCTTTTAACAAATAATCCTCTATACCTTGTTTCATATTCATAAGTCGCATTTTAGCCAAATTGGGATGAAAGAAAAACTCGCCCTTGTCTGTTTCGAGGGCGAGTTTTTCTTCTTTTACGACTATTACGTTTAAAACATTTTCCCGCGCTTTTATTTCTTCGACGGAATCCCTGCCCCTAAAGATATATTTTATTCGCCACTTTGCCGCCAAAGCTTTTGCAAGCTCGATATGTTTAGCTTGCGCGCGTCTGCCCGTTGTTATAATTGTATTTTGCAATTTCATTTTGAACCTTTATTTTTTGAAGAAGTTATAATATTCATCATTATTTCAAGAGATTTTCTGCTGTTTTCGGCATTTGTATCCAGTATCAGCCCGGTAAAAAACGAAAGCAAAGACGCCAAAAGCAAAAACATACTTACGATAAGAGTCGGGAAACGCGGCACAAGCCCTGTTTCAAAATAAGTGGAAAGTATAGGCAAAAACATAATCATTGATACGATAAAGAGTAACGCCGCCGCCGAGCCAAAAAATTTTAACGGACGATAGTTCCTGTAAAGATTAAAAATCGTAAGCAAAACTTTTGCGCCGTCGCTGTAGGTCGAAAGTTTGCTCTCGCTGCCTTCCGGTCTGTCGCGGTATGTTACGGGCAAACTCTCTAACAGCAAGTTTTTATCGAGAGCGTGAATAGTCATTTCAGTTTCTATCTCAAAACCTTCTGACAAAATGGGGAAAGTTTTAACAAATAGCGGACTGAAAGCGCGATAACCTGTCATAACGTCGACTATATTTTTCTTGTCGGAAAAAAGCGTATTTATAAAATAGCGTACGAGTGAGTTTCCAAAATTGTGAAAAGGTCTTTTATTTTCTTTAAAATATGTGGTGGAGAGCCTATCTCCTATCACCATATCGACTTTTTTATCGAGCACCAGATTAACCATTTCGCGGGCGTATTCTGCGGGATACGTATCGTCTCCGTCGGTCATAACGTAGCAGTCCGCGTCTATCTCGCGAAACATCGCGCGAATAACGTTTCCCTTGCCTTGGCGCGCCTCGAAACGAACGATCGCTCCCGCTTTTTCGGCGATTTTTGCGGTATCGTCCGTAGAATTGTTGTCGTAAACATAAATATCCGCTTCGGGGAGCGCGGCTTTAAAATCTTTTACTACTTTTTCTATTGTAAGGGCTTCGTTATAGCAAGGGATTAGCACGGCGACTTTATTGTTCATTGTTGTTCTCCTTTTTTTGATTAGAAGTCATTTCAATGCCTATGGAAAGTATAGCAAAAAAAGTTACCGCTAAATCCCTAAATGCCAACCAATCTGCATGAACATACGAATGATTTAAAGTCAAAGAGTACCAGATGAAGGGAAAAATACTAACTAAAAACATCTCCGGGGGGGGGGGCGAGACTATGCCATAAGGTCTATTTTTAATCATACGATAAATCAAATATATAAGAAATACGGCAAAAATATAAATCCAAGGTCCCGTCACGGCGGCTTTAAAATTTGCTTGAAGCACAGTAATTAAATTTATGGGATCATGTCCCAACACTTCTGCGCTCACTTCGCTAGATGTGCGATTTTTTAACGCGTCAAGCACTTCCGGCAAAATTGAATGTTGAAGCACAACAAAAGCCGCTAAACACTTACCCGCCCACATGGTCAAATAACCGAAACCCCAAGCGCAGGAATTTTTTATAACGGATAAGCAAAAAAATTTTTTGTTGTCAAAAGAATCCTTGTTCAACAAAATGTATACCAACAGAGGAATACCAATTCCTACAACCGGATATGTTAAAAAATCCATATATGAAGTCAAAATGCCTATTATCAAGAAAAAATATACATACAGATTATTTTTATAAATCTTATCGTTTTTCCATAAGATAAGCAAAACCGACATCAAAGTAATGTAAAATATTGTGGAATATTGCAAAGACATAGCTACGGTAACGGGATTTATAAATAATATCGTTATAGCAAAGGCGATTGTATGTAAAATGCCTAATCGTAAATAAAACAAAATTAAAACAGCCGTTGTTAAAAAGAAGATTAAATATGCGTTTAACATACGAAAATCATGGTAACTTGAAATAAACAAGATAGGTTTTAAATAAACAAGATAACCGTGCCAATACCTATAATACGACGTTTTTCCGAGACTTTCGTCATTTTTATCGTTTAACGCTTTTACAAATGTTTGAGCCGGTGATCCCTTACCGTGCCATTTAAAAACCGCCATAGCGGAGGTGGGGACGGAATCTACGGGATATGCGGCATTCATAAGCATTATGCTGTCCGTAAAGCCATCCAACTTCGTGGGAGATTTATTTGCCCAAGACCAATAATTACCTTCCTTTTGAAAAATATCTCTATCCTTTTGAAGATGCCGATATATTGTATCCGTTGGGATATGGTATACGACTATAAGTGCTATTGTACCCAAAAATATAGCGGTGAGGCAAATGCCTAACATTTTTAAAGCACATCTCATATTTTAAATCCTCCTCACTAAATAAGACCGCTCATTTTGCCGATTTCCGTTATTGTTGTCTTTTAAAAATATATTGTCTATGCTTTGCGTCATAATTATCTCCGCGCTTTTGATTTATTTACACTATCCTCTCGCCAAATCCCGCCGCAAATTAGCCGCGCCTTTTAAATATACGTGGCGGATTTCTTCTTTTGATCTATTTAAACTCGTCAAAAACAACGCGCGAATACAGAGCCGCAGGCTTCCTTCCACTTCCATCTCCTGCATACAGGTAAGCGGCACATACTTAAAGCCTTCGATTTTTCTCGCGGCTACCGCAGGATACGCCGCCGTTACGTCCTTTGTCGCGGTAAACGTCACCGCGTCCACATCGTCTGCCGTTATGTCGTTTTCCTCAAGCATAGCGGTTAAAAGTTCTATAGTAGCTTTTTCAATTTCCATTTTTGTGTTTTCGGCGATAGTTATTGCGCCTCGTATTCCTCTCATACTTTCACCTGTTTTTTATATTAAAGTTTTTTCTTTCTTCTTTTTCTTTGCTACTTTCTTTTTCTTCTTTATTTTTTTCAAAAAAGAAAGAAGAAAAAGAAAGTAGTTTTTTATTCTTCATACGCTTTTGCTAATTGCTCTTTTACCGTGTCGCTTTCCAAAAATTCCGTATAGGTTGACATTCTGTCCACTACGCCTTTTGGCGTAATTTCAATTATGCGGTTTGCTATCGTGTCCACAAATTCATAGTCGTGAGAGGTAAAGAGAAGCGTGCCGCTAAAAGAGATAAGCCCGTTGTTAAGCGCCGTTATAGATTCAAGGTCTAAATGGTTTGTCGGCTCGTCCATCAGTAGCACGTTTGCGCCGGAGAGCATCATTTTTGACAGCATACAGCGTACTCTTTCGCCGCCCGATAAGACTTCCGCCTCTTTTTGACTTTCTTCGCCGGAGAATAACATTCTCCCCAAAAATCCGCGCACAAAGGTTTCGTCCGGGTCGCGCGAATATTGAC
>JAGBKP010000020.1 GCA_017635875.1 Selenomonadaceae bacterium
CGAAGTCTGGCTATTGCGTCTTCGGTCGTAGCCACCATATTTTCAACGGTTTCAATAATCGCGCCTACGACCGACATAACAATATCTTTAATGCCTTCCCAAGCCAGTTTCCAATCGCCCGTAGCTACTCCCACAATCACCTTGCCAAGCCCCGTGATTACTCCCATAATTCCGTTTATTATAGTTTCAAGTTCCGCAAATACAAGCTCTACAACGCTTCCTATAATTGTAAATCCCGCCGTAAAAGCGGAAGCCAATGTATTTACAACAGTTGATAGCGCGCTGCCGCTACTTTCTCCTTCGCCGGTTAGTTTCTTCCAAAGTCCCACGAGCGTGTCAAAATGACTTCCCATTCTCGCTTTAAAAGTTTGAAACGTCGTGGAAAGAGTATTTATAACTTGCGTGATAACGTAAGAGATTTTATTCCACACAACCTCTGCGACGTTTTGGAAAAGTTTCCAATTCGTAGCCACTAAAAGAACGACCGCGCCGATAGCTAAAAGCGCAAGTCCTATCGGATTCGCCGCAAATGCAAGCGAAAGAGCGCGAACACCGTTTACAAGCACGGTAAAAATGCCCCTTAGAGATAACAGTTGTCGCCCCGACGCGACAATTCTGCCAAATACTTGCGGTATATTCCGTACTTTTCCCAATGTGCTTATAATATTGCCAAAACCGCTTACTATCGCTCCTCGAAAAGCCGTTAAGTTGCTTACAAGACTTGAGAGCCTAAAGGACTGTTTTAAAGAATCAAAACCTGTTCTTAACGCCTCAATGGGAGAAGCAAAACCTCTGAATACTATCATCGTTTGTCCTGCAGCTCTGCCCAATGCCTGAAACGGACTTGCAAGAACGCCGCCCATACTGCGAAATGGGGAAAGCAACTGATTTAATGCCAATACGCCGACATTCTTTATATGATTGAACACCGTGCCGATAGGCGCAAGTTTCGCCGTAAACAGAGAGCTTAAAGTCGCTCCTTCCGCAAGAGATTTTCCGACAGGAGCGAGAAACGCCGAAAAAGAGCCGAGTATCGAAATAGCCTTTCCGAGAGCAAGCACTCCCGCCGTAAGTCCTATAAATCCAAGCCCTAATTGTATTAGCGTCTGCACTTGTTCATCGGGCATTTTTGAAAGAATATCCACCAGTCTTTGCAGGCTGTTTACGAAAGGCGCGAGCATAGGCGCAGCGGCTTGTCCAATGCGAAGAGTAAACGCTTGAAACGCGCCTTGAATAGCGTTTAATTGCCCCGAAAGCGTTTTGCTCATCTTTTCAAAAGCTGCGGCGGAAGAGCCTTGCGCGTTTTCCATAGCGTCAAACATCTTGTTTGTTTCTTCTTCCGCCGTATTTATGTAGCCCAGTATTGCGGAAACGCCCTCTGTGCCGAATAATTTTCTTAATATAGGCGTAGCGTCCGCGTCGCTCATTCCTTTTAATTTGCCGCGTAGGTCGTCCAGCAGTTTGCGCATACCTAAAAATTTTCCGTTTCCGTCAAAAACTTGCAGTCCAAGTTGTTCGATAGCTTCTCTCGCTGGCTTTGCCCCCGACGCAAGGTTTAAATACGCGCTTCTTAAAGAAGTTCCCGCGGTTGACGCGGCTATGCCGTTATTCGCCATAACGGCGAGTATCGCAGATACCGTTTGAACGCTGTCGCCAAGCGCCGCCGCGTTAGGAGCCGCGTATTGAAAAGCAACGCCTAAATCTTGCACGCCGAGTTTAGACTTATTGCTCGCCATTTGAATAACATCCGCCACCATTTCGGCGTTCGCGGAAACGTCTCCCGTAAGTAAATGCCAAGAGGAAAGCGCGGAGGTAACAACGTCCGATACCGCCCCCATATCTTCGCCCGAAGCGACAGCCGCTTGAATAACCGGAGCGAGCGCGGCTATTGATTGCTGCGCGTCAAATCCGCCCGCGGCTAATCTATCCATAGCCTTAGCCGTTTCGTCCATAGATATGGGAAATTTTGCTCCGGCGGCTATAACGGCGTCCCCCATAGCTTTAATTTCCGCTTCGGTAGCGTCCGCTTTTAATCCCGCTTGCGTGATAATAGATTCAAAATCCGCGAATTGTTTAACGGAAACCCCTATCCCGCCCGCGATAGCGGCTGCCGCAGGAAGCATTTTTTCACCGATGCCGGTAATGGAGCTTCCCAAATTTTGCACTTCTCTTGCGGAACGCCGCGTAACTCTTTCGGTTTCGGATAATTCGTCACGGATACGCGTAAGGTTAGGCGTAAACTGGTCTGTTAAATGTATAATCGCGTCGATAACCGTTGCCAATTTAGTCCCTTCCTTTCAAGAAAAATTTCTATATATTTTTATAATGCGTATTGACATAATGCGTATTATATGATATTATAATCACATAAGAGGCGATGAAAATGACACCAAAAGAAGCAGAGGCGAAAATCAAAAAAGACGGTTGGCGGCTTGTTAAAATTGTAGGTTCTCATCATCATTACAAGCACGCCAAGAAGCCGGGAAAAGTTACCATACCTTTTCACAAGCAACCGAAGGATTTAGACCCAAAAACCTTAAAATCCATATTTAAGCAGGCGGGGTTAATATAAGCCCCGCCCTCGCCTCTGTTTTCGATAGAAGGAGGAATTATAATGCAAAGCACATATCCAGCGATTTTTTTTCACGAAAAAAACGGTCATTATTCCGTAGTTTTTCCCGACCTTAATCATCTCTCAACCTGCGGCGATACCATAGAAGAAGCGACCGAAATGGCGGTTGACTGTTTAGCAGGGTATCTTCATTCCGAAAAACTCGACGGAAATACTATCCCATCGCCTACGCCTATCGACAAAGTGGATATTCACGCCGAAGACGATGAGGGCGACGATTACGAAGAAAGCGACCGCTTTATAAGTATGATTTCCGTAAATGTTGAAGAATACGCTCGTTTGCATTTTGATAAAGCTGTCCGCAAATCCCTGACCATTCCGAAATGGTTAAACGATATGGCAATAAGCCGAAAAATAAATTTTTCTAAACTATTGCAAAAAGCCTTAATAAAGGAAATGAAAATCAAAGTAAATGTATAATAAAATCCGCTCGATACTTTTCATCGAGCGGATTTTATTTTTCCTCTACCGCTCTAATTTTCGCGCCCATAATTTTAGCGAAAAACTCCGCCCACATCTTGTCCCGCGCTTTTTGATATTCAATTTCCTGCAAGGCGAAAGCGTAAAGCAGTTGTTGTTCGCCTTCGCCTTTTTCGAGAAAATCTTTTGGCGAGATGTGATGATAATGCCAGATGAAAAATAATCGCTCCGCTCTTCCGTCGGAGTTTATGAGTTTTTTATTTCTTCGTCAACGTCGCTCTGTTCGTCTGTATCTACGCCGATAAGTTCTCTTATGACATTTGCGATTTTTGCAACTTCTCCCGGCGTAAGCATTTCTTCCACAATATCCGCCGGATTTTCCGTCTTAAATTTTTCCCGAAGTCTGCTGTCCCTAAAATTAGGGTCAACGGTAGCTTCGACAATCATATCTAAGCCGAGTTTGTAAGCATCGACTTTTTTGACTTTCTTGCGGGTGAGCTTGCCTTTTACCATAGTGTCTTCCCATTCATACTTGGTATGAAGCTCTTCAAGCTCTTTCACCTGCTTATTGGTAAGCCCTTGAATTTTGAATAGACAGGGTTTCTTTATAAGTTTGGATAATCTTTCAATCTCCACTTCCGTCGTCTGTATGTTGGTGAGTTGATTTTTATCCAGCGAAATTAAATCGTCGATAACGTTCATAAATATCCGCTCCTTTATATTAAAGTTTTTTCTCTCTCTTTCTTTTCTTTGCTACTTTCTTTTCTTTCTCTGCTCTTTTTTTCAAAAAAGAGAGAGAAAGAAAAGAAAGTAGGAAGCAGACAAACTAAGCCGCTGCGCTGTCGGTCATATTGTAATCTTCAAAAGTGAAGTTATATTCTTCTTCGGAGAGTTTGCCTACCGCCCAGTTGATTAAATCCACGCTGTCAACGGAACAACGATAAAGCTCTATTCTTTCGTTTCCTACCGCGTCCGGATCGTTTACCTCTGAAATAAGAGTAAACAATACCTGTTTACCTTCTTTAATAGACGGCGCGTATTTTTCGATGAAGTACGAAGTAACTTTATGCAGTTTAAAAGAGCCTTTTCCTTCATACCCAACGGTCTTATACCCGACGCTCATGTGTCCCGCCATTGGCACTTCGAGTTTCTTCGCCGTTAAGGTGGCTTTGACTTCAAGCACCTCAGCCACTCTGTAACCGTCAATCCAAAGCATACCGCGACTACCGTAAAAGGGATGTTTGGATTCCATAATCTCCATTATTAACCACCTCTTCCTTAATTTAAAACCGTTCTTTTCTTTCTTTTTCTTATAAGAAAAAGAAAGAAAAGAACCAAAAGAAAGAAAAAGAATTTTAATATAAAAATAAAAAAGTGTAATGTTTTACTTTGTTATTTATTAAAGTTTTTTCTTTCTCTTTTTTCTTTGTTACTTTCTTTTTTTCTCTTTCTTTTTTTCAAAAAAGAAAGAGAAAAAAGAAAGTAAGAATTTAATCAATGGAACAGTTGACGACGATGTTTTCCATAGCGTCTAGCGGGGATAAATTTGCGGCTATGAAAACATTGTCGTGAAGGTTGAGGGTTTTAAGTTCTCGTTCGTCCATAGATTCGAGTTCTTCTTTTGTGTTAAGCCCGTTGCTCATACGCCAATTTTTAACGGCGGTAAGGTCTATGAGAGCCTCGTTTTGGTCAGCTTCAAGAAGTCCTTCCGTTTCGAGGGTCTTGAAATATCCCGTAATAGCCGTGCAAAGCAAATCGCGATTTTCTTTGGAGTTTGCATATTTGCCGATGTAGCTGTCGTGTCCTGTTTGGCGAATATCGTCGTGTATCATATCGAGAAGTTCTACGATTTTACACTTTTTGAATTGGTCGCCTTTGCCTTGATAGGTTGTGACGAAGGAATTGACCGCCCGCGCCACTTTTATTTTCTGCATATCCGAGAAAAGGAAAAATTCGCCTCTGGCCACTCTCGCGTCCCTTTCTTCTTTCGTTTGCATTTCCACTTCCACGAGTTCGGGCAGGGGCGCGTATGTCGCTGATATTGTCATAGGCGTTCCCGCTAAAAGTCCCGCTATGCGAGAGCAGTATTCAGCCGTCGTGTAACTTTTGTCTTTGGTTTTTATTATCGTGTTTGTAAAGTTTATTACGCCCTCGTTATCCGCCGCGCAGTGGGGGAGTACGGCTTTAGCCATAATATGC
>JAGBKP010000203.1 GCA_017635875.1 Selenomonadaceae bacterium
CTTTGACGGCTATTTTGCCGCCTGAACTGCGTCAGAAAAAACTCGACGTAGCCTAGCTACGACTTCGTTTTTTCTTCCTTGTCAGACGACAAAATCTCTCGTCACATCACGCCGTCAGGAGTTTACCAACACGCCCTAAATTTTTACCCCAAAAATAAAAAAATAAATTTAAGTTTTAACCCAAAAACAACGATACAACTATTGAAGAGGAGGATTCTCTTTAATTGTTGTTATCAAGGATGATGGGGGGATTTTTATGTCACCGATACAAGCGAGCGTCGCCAATCTCTATAATTTAAACGCGCAGAACGCCACTCGCGCAAAAAGTTTGTCTAATATAACAAAAGCCGCAAACAAAGGCGAGGAGAAAAAGGAAGCGAACACCTCCAGCTATAATCTGGATATTTCGGACGCGGGCAGAAAAGCGTTAAGCGACCAAGTCGCGGTCAAAAAGAACGACAACGAGGAAACCGGTTCCGGCGGTTTGCTCTCCAAAAAAGCCGAGGATTTTCTCGCTAAATTAAAGGAAAAATATAAGGATTATGATTTATTCGTCGCGGAAGACTTAGACGACGAAAACGCTACGGCGGGCGCAACGAAGAAATATTCGGTCGTCTTTAAGCCCGAAGAGCTCGAGAAAATGGCAGAAGACGAGGAATATGCCGACAAAGTTATGGGGAAAGTCGACGAAGCGATAGGCATCACGAAACGCGTCGAAGAAAGCGGAGAACTTGGCGAAGGCGTGTCGTTTAAGAAGATTTCCATAAAAATCGACGAAGAAGGAAATATGAAGATGTTCGCCGAGCTTGAAAAGATGAGCGAGGCGCAAATGAAACGCCTTGAAGAGCAAAAGGCAAAACGCGCGGAAGAAAAAGCCGAAGAGGCAAAAGCCGCCGAAAATGCCGAAGGCGAAGAAGAAACGGAACCTCTTACGGTAAAGCGAGCGAAAATTGAAGCTACAACCGAAGAAGAACTGTTGGATATGATTAAGGGTATCAAGTGGGACGAAATCGAAGAAGAAGAAATGTAAACAAAAAAAGCGACTGCGTTTGCGGTCGCTTTTTTGTTATGAAAGCCTTCGATTTTGCACCAATTATTCAGTCAGCGGTTTCATCGTCGGGAACAGCAATACGTCGCGAATTGACGCGCTGTCCGTTAGGAACATCACAAGCCTGTCTACGCCTATTCCGACGCCGCCCGTCGGCGGGAGTCCGTATTCAAGCGCGGTGATGAAGTCTTTATCCATTACGTGCGCTTCGTCGTCGCCAGCTTCTCTTTGTTTTAATTGTTCGTTAAAACGATTTTCTTGGTCAATGGGGTCGTTTAACTCAGTAAAACCGTTGGCGAGCTCTCTGCCGTAGACGAAAAGTTCAAAGCGGTCGGTTATGCGCGGATCGTCCGCGTTTTTCTTCGCAAGCGGGGAAATTTCCGTCGGATGCCCCGTTATAAATGTCGGCTGAATTAAGGATTCTTCAACTTTTTCCTCAAAAGCCGCGTTAAGTATGCCGCCTATGCCAAAACGCGCCTCGTAGGCAATATGAAGTTCGTCTGCTATAGCTCTTGCCTCGTCAATCGTGTTGCACGCCATAAAGTCCTTGCCCGTCGCCTCTTTTACCGCGTCGTTCATACTTATGCGTTTCATAGAGGAAAAATCAATTTCCGCGTCTTGATATTTTACTTTTAACGAGCCGCAAACTTTCTCCGCCGCAAACTGCACGAGTTTTTCCGTCAAATTCATCATATCGTTGAAATCCGCGTAAGCCTCGTAATATTCGACGGTAGTAAATTCGGGATTATGGCGGTTGTCCATACCCTCGTTTCTAAAGACGCGCCCCATCTCGTAAACGCGTTCAAGACCGCCCACAACGAGCCGTTTTAAGTTCAGCTCCGTAGCTATTCTTAAATACAAATCAATATCAAGCGTGTTGTGGTGCGTTATAAACGGGCGCGCCGCCGCGCCGCCGGCGATGGTTGAAAGCACGGGCGTCGCTACTTCCAAATAATCGTGGCTGTCCAAAAAATCTCGAATTGCTTTTATTGTCTTGTTTCTTCCGATAAACGCGTTTTTTACCTCGGGATTCATAATTAAATCCAAGTAACGCTGACGATAGCGTATTTCAACATCTTTTAAGCCGTGGAATTTTTCGGGCAGCGGGCGAAGGGATTTTGACAAGAGTTTAAAAGACTTGATTTTTACGGTAATCTCTCCGCGCCGCGTTTTAAACACCGCGCCCATAAGACCGATAATATCGCCGATGTCCAGCATTTTAAAGCGTTTATAGGCTTCTTCCCCCAGCACGTCAAGTTTAAAATAAACTTGAATAGACCCGCTTTTGTCTGCTACTGTTGCAAAACTGGCTTTGCCGTGACCGCGAATAGCCATTAAACGCCCCGCAAGCGTCACTTCGCCGTGTTCTTCTTCGCCTTCGATATTCGCAAATTCTTTTTTTACGTCTTCCGCGTGATGCGTTACATCAAAGCGTTCGCCGAAAGGTTTTACACCCATTTCTTCATAGGTTTTAATCTTATCGCGGCGCACTTGAAGCATCTCGCTCAGATTTTCTTCCAATATTTCTTCTGCCATATTTAACCTCTTAATTATAAGTTTTATATTATCTACTTTCTTTTTTTCTCTCTTTCTTTTGAAAAAGAAAGAGAGAAAAAAAGAAAGTAGCAAAGAAAAAAAGAGAGAAAGAAAACTTTATTATTAAATAAAAATCATTCTATATCTACTATTTTATACTGTATCACTCCCGCAGGCGCGTGAACCTCCACAACGCTCCCCTTTTTCTGTCCCAAAATTGCCGCGCCCAAGGGCGATTCGTTTGAGATTTTGAACTCGTCGGGGTCTGCTTCCGTAGAGCCTACAAGCATATAGGTCTCTTCTTCTTCAAACTCCATATCTAGGACTTTGACTTTGCTGCCCATTTGCACTATTTCAGAGGACGCGCTTTTTATTATATCCGAATTTCTTATCTTTTTCTCTAAATCTAAAATTTCGCCTTCCAAAAAAGCCTGTTCGTTTTTTGCGTCGTCATATTCGGAGTTTTCGCTTAAATCGCCAAGCGCGATAGCCGCTTTTAAACGCTCCGCGACTTCTATCCTTCTGACGCTTTTTAAATAGTTCAGTTTTTCAACCAGTTTATCGTAACCGTCTTGGGTAAGCATAACCCGCTTCTCTGCCAAAACTTCCACTCTCCCTTGTGTTTTTATTGTTGGCGTTGGAACTTATCTTTTTAGATTTTTGTTTTTTGATTTTTTTGTTGATGTTGAAGGATTTTAGCACAATTTTCACTGTAGTGGTGTTCATTTCTTTTGCTCGTGCAAAAGAAACGAACCAAAGAAAACACGCAAGGGGCGACGCCGCCCCTTGACCCCTGCAAATAAAGCAACTAAACTATAAAATGTGCTTATTGAAAAAGTTTCAGTCCATGGCGCTTTTCGTTGCTCGCTTTGCCCCTTCCTTGGGGCAAACGCTTCGCGCGGCGCGTCCTGCGCCGCATTACCGCTCCTTAATCAGCATTTATAATTAAATAGATGATGTAAATATACAAACTTTCAATATTATCAAGCCATACATTAAAATCACAAAAGCGCAAGTTGAGAGCGCCCCAAGGACGGGGGCGCGTCCGCCTAAATCGCGTGATGCGATTTTAGCGGACAACGAACACTAAAAATATTTGCAAGCTTTCTCAACAGCCACAATGAAAACGAAACCATCAGAGAGCGTAAGCGGTTGTGGGGGGGGTGTCAAGAGGGGGCGAAAGCCCCCTTTGCGTGCTTTCTTTTGGTACTTTTCTTTGCACGAGCAAAGAAAAGTACACAAACGAAAAGTAAAAATTTATGCTAAACTTCTTCAAAAGTAGAAAAATCACAAAAACAAAAATCAAAAATCAAACCAAAACCTAAAAATACTCTACCCCTCAAAAATCAAACAATCCCAATTATACCTTCACCCATCGTCTTTGTCAACGAGTACGAGCGCGAGCTTCTCCCATCTCTTCAGCTTCTTTATGGCGGCTTCTCTCTTTTGCGCCGAAATCTTATCGTCAAACTCTTCATAATAAAAGAGTTTGCAGGGCGTTCGAGCCCTCGTGTACTTGCCGCCCTTGCCCTCGTTGTGCGCCTTTAGCCGCTTTTCGAGATTATTCGTCCAACCCGTGTAAAGCGTATCGTCGGCGCAGCGCAAGATGTAGGCGTAACATTTACTCATTTGCTTTTATGCTGACTTTTTGCATAACTACTTTGTCAACGGGGCGGTCGTTATAACCGGTTTTTACTTTGCCGATTTTTTTAACTACGTCCATACCTTTAATCACTTTCCCGAAAACCGCGTGATGTCCGTCTAGCCAGGGCGTTTTATCAAGCGTTATGAAAAACTGCGAGCCGCCGGTGTCGGGACCTGCGTTTGCCATAGATAAAATGCCTTCGCTGTTATGCTTTAAATCCTTATGAAATTCGTCTTTAATCGTATATCCGGGGCCGCCCATTCCCGTGCCTTCCGGGTCGCCGCCTTGAATCATAAATCCGTCTATTACGCGATGAAATATAAGTCCGTCGTAAAAGCCCTTTTCGGCAAGGTCGATAAAGTTTTTCGTCGTCTTTGGGGCTTTGTCCTCAAAGAGTTCGATTTCAAAATTTCCCATATTCGTTTCAAATACGGCTATTCTGTTCATATTTTTTGCTCCTTTCGATTTAGCCGCGTTTCCGTTTTCGGTACTTACCGCAAAAAACGCGCCTGCGCCTATAATAAGGCAAGTTAAAACGAGTGCTATTTTCTTCAATTAAATTCTCTCCTCTCTCCCGCATCTACGGGCGACCATATCGGTATTTCATCGTTTTCCCAAAATTCAGCCGACGGCGTCCATCTTGGGAAACCGACGCGGTGCATAGCGATTAAATTTTTCGTGTTCGTCGCCTTCAAAAATTCCTTTGCGCCAAACTCTTGCGACGGCGCAATTCGCTCGTCTACGGGGAAAAACGCTATGTCAAACGCGCGTCCTTGAAGTTTTTCAAGCTGGCGAAAAAAAGCGAGTTTCGCCGCTTTTCTGTTTACCTCCGTATCTCCGGGCCAATCCCACCAGTTGAAATCCCCCGCGTGGAAAAAAATTTTCCCCTCCGTTTCCACCGAAAAAGAAGTCCCGACGTCGGTGGAATCAAAGGAAGTCACTTTAATGTTTTTGTCCTCGAACGCTTCGTATTTTTTCATATAGAGCGTTTTTTCCGCGGGGAAGGCTCTTGCCCGCTTCGTATGCTTTATATCGTTTCCGAAGATGTATTTTGTCGCGTCTTTTTGATAATCCAAAATATGGCTGTCGAAATGGTCAAAATGGGCGTGAGATGCGAAAATATAAAGATTGTCAAAATTATTTTCGGCTATTTCGCTGTTTACCGCATTTGCGGGGTCTGAAAAATCGTCGAATACCAAAAGCGTTCGATTTAATTTTACCAAAAATCCGCTGTTTAATAAATAGGTTATCTCCATATCACTTCTCAAGTCCCTCCACCTTTACGGGTTCAGCCTTTTTTAACGCGCTGGTGTCGATTTCTTCCGTTCCCGCAAGTATCGAAAACAAATCGTTTGAAACGGACGGGTCTTCTCCCATAGCGTCCGCCGCTTCTTCTGTCATCGGAAGCCTTGTTATACGCATAATTTTTAAGCTGTTTGTTTCCGCGTCCAAAAAAAGTATCAAATATTCGTATTTATGATTCGGGCGTCCGTAGATATAGACGGTTTCGCCCTCTAACCGCTCTCTTTCCTTTTTGCCGTAAATCTTTTCGATGTATGAAGTCGTCGCGCCGTAGCGCACGTTTTTTCTCGCTTTGTATTTCTTATCGGCGATTACAATATCGGCGACGGTATTGTTTCTTTCAAGTATGCCTATGGCGACGTTGTTTTTGTATTCGTGATAGCGTAAAGCTATACCGTACACTCTTTTTTCGCGCGTATATTCGGGCTTTCCGAGTTTTTTTAAAACTTTTTCCTCGCTGTCTGAGAGCGCGATTCCTTTATAGGTAAAATCAACCTCTTGCGGCGCGCCTGCTTTAGGCTTCGTTTCGCCGACGCTAAAAGTTAGGGCGAATACGCAAAAGACTACAATCGCGGCGACGCTAAAACGCAAAATTGCCATTTTTCATCACCACAACTTCTTCGCCGTTCTCTTTTACGCCCGTTACCGATAAATCGGGCGAGCCTATCATAAAATCCTCGTGCAAAATCGAGTCGTTTGCGCCCGCTTTAACGAGCGTCACCGAATCCATATTTTCTCCGCCCTTTATGCAGGTGGGGTAGGCTTTTCCGAAAGCGAGATGACAGGACGCGTTTTCGTCGAACAGAGTATTAAAAAACAGAACGCCGCTTTTATTTATGGGAGAATTGATGGGCACAAGCGCGACTTCGCCCAAATATGACGCGCCTTCGTCCGTAGTCAGAAGCTGTTTTAGCAAATTTTCGTTCTTTTTAGCCTTAAAATCCACGGCTTTTCCGTTTTTGAAGACAACGGAGAAATCCTCTATCAAATTGCCTTGATAAGAAAGCGGCTTTGTGGAATACACCACTCCGTTTGCGCCTTCGCGGTCGGGCATTGTGTAGACTTCTTCCGTCGGAATGTTTGCGGCAAATTCCACGCCGTCCTCCGCGATTTCCGCGCCGCCCGCCCATATATGATTTTTTGCGAGGGCTATCGTTAAATCCGTGCCGCGGGAATTTTTGTACTTCAACGCTTTAAAATTATGCCCGTTTAAAAAATCCACACGTTTTTTAAGTTCGGCGATATGTTTTTTCCATTCCGTTTCGGGGTTTTCTTCCGCCCGCGCGGCTTTATAAATCGCATTTTCAAGCGCAGAATAAGCGTCTTCTCCGTTTAAATCGGGGAAAACTTTTTTCGCCCAAGCAAGCGTCGGATACGAAACGACGCACCATCTGTTTTTGTTTGACATCAGCCGCTCGCGATAGCTTATAAGAGCCGCGCCCGTGGTTTTTTTGTTTCTCGCGAGTTTTTCTTTATCCGCGTATTTCATAATCTCGGGGTCGCTCGCCGCTATAGTGATAAACGCCGCGCCGTTTTCGGCGTAACCTTCAAACATATCTTTTTTCCATTTCGGGAATTCGTCGAACACGGAAATATCCGCTTTTTCAAAGCGAAGTTTTTGAAAAATTTCATCGTTCCATATAATAACGACGTCTTTTGCGCCCGCATCGTAAGCCGCCTCCGCGATTTCTCTCGCAAATACGGAACACTCTATGGGCGACTGCACGACGAGAATTTGCCCTTTTTGCAAATTTACGCCGATTTTAACCGCAAGGGCGGCATAAGCAAATAAACTCATAACCTCACACCTCGTCCGTATCGAAAATCAAGGTAACGGGGCCGTCGTTTACGGAAGAAACCTGCATATCCGCGCCAAATTCGCCGCGCTCCACTTTAAAACCAAATTCTTTGCAATAAGCCGAAAATTTTTCGTAGAGTTCTTCGGCAAGCTCCGCTTTAGCGGCTTTTGTAAACCCGGGACGGCGGCTTTTTAAATCCGCGTAAAGCGTAAACTGCGACACAATCAAAAGTTCGCCGTCTACGTCTTTTAAAGCGAGGTTCATTTTTCCGTTCTTATCGGAAAAAACGCGAAGATGCGCGATTTTTTCCGCCAAATGTTTCGCGTTTTCCTCCGTATCGCCTTCGCCGACTCCTAAAAGCACCAAAAAGCCTTTTCCTATTTGTCCGACGGTTTTTCCTTCGATTTTTACATTAGCTTCGCTTACGCGAGTGACAACAGCTCGCAATAATCCTCTCTCCTTATGATTGAATAAAAATACCCGCCGCGTTTGCGGCAGGTTTAATATTTACATATTTTGGA
>JAGBKP010000204.1 GCA_017635875.1 Selenomonadaceae bacterium
AATCCACTCTGTCAACATTAAAATGAGGATAGATTTTCCTTTTATATCAAGGCTCAAACCTACTTTTCCACTTTTCCGCTCTCTCTACTTCTTCGTCTACTATGTTTTTATAATAATATAGATTAAGTATTAAACCCAAGCACGAAACTTCACAAAATCAACAAAATAAGATTTTTAAGAATTTCAAACAAGAAAAAACTAATCAACAGAGTTTGATAAAGTTTTCTTTCTCTCTTTTCTTTTTTGTTACTTTTTTCTTTTCTCTCTTTCTTTTACAAAAGAAAGAGAGAAAAGAAAAAAGTAAATAATCGCAAACATCAAAAAAGGAGAAAACGATGAAATTTAAAGTAGATAAAAAAGAGTTTATAGAAGCGATAGGGATAAGCGCGAGGGCTATATCCGTCAAGCAAAATATGCCCATACTCTCGGGAATTTATATAAACGCCTATAGTAATGGCGTGGAATTTCAAGCTACGGATTACGAATTGGGATTTATAGTAAGAATAGAAGCAGACGTGGAAGAAGCGGGAGAAGTTATATTATCCGGCAAGTATTTAACCGAAATTTCAAGAAAACTTCCCGGGGATACGGTAGAATTTAGTTATATCGAGTCGGAAAAGACGGCGCATATATCTTCCGATAAGTCGAATTACCGCCTGCTTTCGATAGACGGAACTTTTCCGAAAATAGACAGAGTAGACAGCAGCGTTTCGATAAGTATAAAAGACGGCGAGTTTAACAATATGATAAAAAGAACCACCTTTGCCGCGGCGACGGACGAAATTCGTCCCGTGTTTACGGGGTGTTTTTTCGACATCAACGAAAACACCCTCACAATGGTTGCGACAAATACGCATAGACTCGCGCTGAATAAAATGACGGTAGACAGTACGGGCAACAATATCAGGGCGATAATCCCCGCTAAGGCGTTAAACGAATTGTCGCGCTCTTTAAAAGAGGACGAGCCTACGGATATTGTTATATCTTACGCAAACAATCAACTTGGATTTGCTTTTCGCAACATATATATGGTTACGCGGCTGATAGAAGGCGAATTTCCGGACTACAGAAGGGTAATACCCACAGAACATAAGACGACGGCGGTGGTAGGAAGAGAGGCGTTGTCTTCGGCGGTTGACCGCGTTTCTCTCATTTCAAGGTATCATGAATTTCATATGATAAATTTCAAAATTGAAAATAATTTCATCCACATTTTGTCGCTTAATTCGGAAATAGGCAAAGCGGAAGAAGACGTCGCGGCAGAGATCGAAGGAGACGAGCTTTCGATTTCGTTTAACGTTATGTATATTGCGGACGTTTTAAAGACTATGGACGGAGATAAGATAAAATTCAGCCTTAACGGTGAGTTAAGTTCGGTGAAAGTAGAAGATACGGAAAACCCAAATTTCATCTATATAGTAACGCCCGTAAGAAATCAAATGTAACGGAGAACAGAGTTTATGGAACTCTTGGGGCTTACGTTAAGGAACTTTAGAAACTATGAAAATTTATCTTTAAAATTAAAGCCGGGCGTACATATTTTGCTGGGCGAAAACGGCGCGGGCAAGACAAATTTGCTGGAGGCTTTGGAAATAGTTTCCGCTTTAAGATCGCATCGCACGAGAAACGACGCGGATATAATACGAAAAGACGAAAGAGAAGCGTTTGTGGAGGCGGAATATGAGCGTTACGAAGTAAAAAGCTCGGTAAGCGTGACGCTTCAACGGCGGCGCGGTCGCGTAATGCGTATAGGGAGCGGAAAAGCCGCGGTTTCTGAAATTATAGGAAATATAAAAACCGTGTTGTTTTCGCCGGACGATTTAATGCTGGCTAAAGGCGCGCCCTCTTTAAGACGGTCGTTTATAGACAGGGAAATCTGCCAAGCAAGCAGGATTTATCTTGATAATCTTATGCGCTACAACGGCGTTTTGAAAGAGAGGAATGCGCTGTTAAAGCGGATTAAAGAGGGACTTTCAAACAGCGATATTTTGGAAATTTACGATGCGGAACTTGCAAAATACGCAAGTTTGATAGTGAAAAAGCGTATCGAAACGGTGAAGGAGCTCTCCAATACGGCTGCAAAGACGGTGAGCGAGCTGTCCGGCGAAAGAGAAAATTTTGAGATAATTTACAGTCAAGAATTTTCTGAAACAATAGATGAAAAGGACTTTCTAAAGTTATTGAAAGAAAATTATAATAAGGATATACAACGCGGATTTACAGGGATAGGTCCGCATATTGACGATTTGACTTTTAAAATGAACGGTATGAGTCTAAAAAACTTCGCTTCGCAGGGTCAACAGAGAACGGCGGTGCTTGCAACGAAACTTTCGGAAGTGACTTTTCTAAAGGAGCAAACCGACGAGTACCCAATACTGCTGTTAGACGACGTGTTAAGCGAGCTAGACGAGAACAGAAGAATAAAACTTTTGGATTTCGTAGACAAAAAGGGGATAACAACTTTTTTAACCGCAACCGATAATTCGTATATCCCCGAAAACATAGGCATAAGACATTATGTGAACAATGGTAAAATAACTTAACTATGGAAAAACAAAAAAAAATTCTTAAGGTAAGCAATAAGCATACGGAGAAGTTTGGGGATTTTTTTCAAAATTCTCTGGGGTATATTTTTAAAGGTCATAAAGACGATTATCTAAAAGCGTACGTAAGGTGCCATTGGAAAGATATAGTAGGCGAGCAGATAGCGAAAAACGCGGCTTTTGTGGGGATAGAGCAAAAGGAGATTTTGCTTTATTCCAAGCGTCCCGATTGGGCTAACGAGCTGACGCTTATGCAAGAGGAGATAATTTCAAAAGTAAACGCTTACGCGGGGAAGAATTTGGCGAAAACTTTAAGATTTATAAACTATTTGAAAGCCGACAAAACAAAACAACAAAAAGTCAAAAATAACGTTGCTTTACAAAGAAGTTTATCTTTTGACAATTTGACTAAAGAGGAAACCGAAGAGATACATAAGTCGGTAAAAAGCGTTAAAGACGGCGATTTGGCGAATGTTTTAGAGAAATATAAAAGCGCGGCGTTGAAACTGAAAAAATATAAAGAAAAGAACTTTATAAAGTGTAAAATTTGCGGAGCGTATAACGAAGGTGAAGTTTGCGAGAGATGCGCCGTTGAAAAAGAAAAAAGGTTAAAAAGTCGAACGGTAAAGCTGTTAAGTGACGCGCCGTTTTTGTCTTACGCAGAGGCGGCGAAAGAAATAGAGGAGCTTACGCCGGATTTGTTCAATAAGATACGCGTCGAAATGGTGCAAAGAATGGCAAAAACCGTGAACGGCAGGGACGGAGTAACATTTGAGTCAACGTGCTTGACGATGCTTTACAAAGGTATGCGTCCGGAATATATTACGGAAGATATGGTTTTGAACACCTTAAAAAAGTTAAGATTTGATCTGGCTGCGCCGCCAAGATTTGAGAAAAAGGAGATGATTAAATGTCGAGTCAAACAAAAATCAAACTGTTGATAGGTTTCTTGATAGGTTTGATTGTAGGCGGAGGTTTTATTTACGTTGCGTTTAAAGTTTCAAATCCGCCGGGAGCGGTAAGCGAGAGTGAAATGCCGCCTCCGCCGCCCGGT
>JAGBKP010000205.1 GCA_017635875.1 Selenomonadaceae bacterium
AGATATGGTTGACGCACTAAAAAATTTATGCTATTATTAGTGCATAAACGAAAACAAAAACAAATTTTGCAAGGAGGCGAGAAAGTGCAAGAACCAAGAATAGAGAAACTTTATGGAATTTGGCGGTGTATGAAATACCGTTGCAATTCCGAAAGTAAAAATAACCATTATGCGCCATATTATAGAGATAGAGGAATTAGAGTTTGCGAAATATGGAGCAAGGATTTTTTCAAGTTTCAAGAATGGTCACTTGAGAATGGTTACAAAGAAGGTTTAACGATAGACCGCATTGACGGAAATGGAAATTATGAGCCTTCGAATTGTCGTTGGGTAACAATGGCGGAAAATTCGCGAAATAAACAGAAAAACATAAAAATTCAAGAAGAAAATTTTGAAGTAAGGCAACTTCAAAAAAATCCTTCTAACCCGCTAAAATCAGAAATTCCCATCAAATCAAAAGGCGGAAAGTTTTCTATAGTGCTTGCTTCCTTAAATTATTATGAAAAACCACAAATTGTTATCAAAGGGTTACTCTTTAGAGAAGCAAAAGCATTAGCAAAAAAATTAAATGATGAAAACAATACACGATTTTCAGATTATTACTACGATGTAGAGCCAAAACACGGAAAATTTTATTGGTGGGCAAATAAGCAAGCAACGTAATCAATAAACAACGCAAAAACAAAAGCGGTTTGAGCCGCTGGGGTGAAAGCGAGGTGAGATTATGGAAAACACAAATGCGGAGTACAAACTAAACAAAAGCCGGGCTAGAAAGATTTGCGAAGGCTTGATGAAATTACCCGACGAGCAAGCCAGCGCATTTGAGGATGCGATTTTTGGCGCGGCTACGATGAATGACATTATGGCGCGTTTCGGCGTAAGACGTAAACCCGCCGTCGCGGTGTAGAGGGGAGGAATGAGAAGAACGAGCTGAAACGCGCCATAAAGGAGCGTCCGGAAAAGAAGAAGGGGTGGGCATTATAGAGGGAATTAAACCTCTAATGCAGACAGCCGTGAAGTTGTTATTGATTTATTAAGGAGGTATGCAATGAGAAAATTTAGCATAATAAGCGCGGTGATATTTGCCGCTATGGTTAGTTTAGGGTAGGTGAGAAAATGCACTGGATTACTAAAAAGTGCCTTCATTGTGGCAAAGAATTTTCAACACCCTATAAAAAAAGAGAGCAAAAATATTGCTCTTATAGTTGTAGTTCAAAAGCAAATCATATAAAAAAAGCAAACAAAGGGGGATACTCTAAAATGCGTTTATTGCGGCAAAGAATTTGTCGTATTGAATGCGCAAAAAAAACAGCAAATATTGTTCTGTCCACTGTAGGAATAAAGCTTATTATGAACAGGCAAAAGCTAAAGAAAAATGTGTTTGTGAGTGTTGCGGGAAAACATATCAGCGCACTCAAGCGTGGCAGTCTCATAATCGTTGCCCTAGTTGTGGCGGCATTACAGAAAAGTATCAAAGCAAATTTAGCGAGGCGATATATAAAAACTCGCCAAAGCCTAAACTAAAACCAACGAAATTTGAGCCAATAATACAATGTGCAAACACAGTTGATGAGTTTTCTCGTCAATTCATCAATAAGGTGGTGAAAATATGATAGACGAGGCTATTCAAAAAATGTTTACAAAAGCGCTTGAAGCAAGAATTTTGCCCAAACTTGACGCGATTGAACGGGAAATCCGAGCGTTGAAGGAAAGTAAAAAAGAAAAAGTTTTTGAAGAAAAAATGTGCTTTTTATTGCCAGAAGAAGCGGAAGAGCGGCTAAAAATGTCGCGCCCGACGCTTAATAAGCTGCTTAAAAGCGGCAAATTGAAAACGCAAATATCCCCAGGCGGAAGGGTAAAGATTTTAGAATCCAGCCTTAACGAGTACATAAGAGCGGAGGCGGGAGCGTAAATGATAAAGCGTATAAAGCTAAGTGAGGGAGAGAAAAAATGACAAAACTTGAATGGAAAATCGCCAAAGCGCAAATGAAAATGCGACAAAAGCGCGATGCGGTTTTAAAAGAACGCATAAAAAAAGCCGCCGTTATAGGCGGGGTAGTATTAGCGGCTGTTATATCCATAGGAGCGAATAACGAGCCTGAGCAAGCGCAAAATGAGAAAGTCTACGTCGTAAAAGGCGGCGATACGTTATGGAACATCACCGCCGAGCATTTGAAGGAAGAAGGGAGTAACAAATATATTTTGCAAGAAATGTACGATATATGCGAGAAAAACCCCGAAATAAAGAGCGGGCGCATATATCCGGGGCAAAAGATAATTTTGCAAAAATAATAGCCTTGCGGCGTGGCATATCCGCAAGGCTGAAAGAAGAAATTCGTAGTGCTATTATAGCACGATTTTGAGGAGTGAGCAAGATGTGGCAAACAATAAAAAACAAAAGATTATGGGAGGATATAGTCAATCGCCGCTTGGCAGACAAGATAGAGTTTCGCCAAAAATGGGTGGACGAATTGAAGGCATTAGAGCCAAACAAAAGCCTTGAAGAACTCAAGGGAACGAAGTATTTCTTCGATGTTTCCGCTATTGAATTATGTGACGCGGAGATAAGGGATTTAAGGAAAAAATACGAAATGGTGGGCTAGATATAAACAAAAAGCTCTCGCTTGGCAACTTTGCGAGAGCTTCAAAAGAAAGATGCAACATATTCAACTTATATTTTAACATATTTGAAAGGAAGAGGCAATATGGCAACAAAGAAAAAAACGGAAGATACGAATATTATCATTCCACCTTTGACAATCAAGGAGTTTGACTTACACATCATCGGAACTTCTCCGCTTATTTCTCATAAATGGAGCGAGAAAGCAAAGAAAATGATGCTTGATAAAACGATGAAAAAAGCGACGGCGGGTAAAGACGCAAAGCGTCCTTGTCTTGAATATGCAAATACGCTTTACTGGTTATCCGAAAAGCCGGATTTAGAAAGTATGAGCGACGAAGAAATAATGGAATCCGTGAGCAACGGACGTTTCGGTTTTCCGACGTTAGCGTTTAAAGCGTCAGCAATAGCGGGAGCATATAGAAGCAACATTTTAGACAAAATGACGACCGCTCGCGGCGCGTTTCATATTGACGGCGAACTTGCGGAAATAATAGGCAAGCCGGAGATAATGGAAAGCAACGTGAAAATCGGTATGGGCGGCGCAGAAATGCGGTATAGAGCGATTTTCCCCGAATGGGAAGCAACACTACATATAAAGTTCAATGAAAAAGCGATGAGCTTGGAACAGATTGTGAATTTGTTCAATGTTGGCGGTTTTGCTTGCGGCGTAGGCGATTGGAGACCCGAAAAAGACGGTTCCCACGGAATGTATAAAGTTTGCTAAGGCAAGGCAGGCGCGGCTAGTCGGGGTATATTGGGGTATGGCAGGCAAGGCGTGTCTCGGCGTGGCAAGGTGCGGCGAGGTATGGCGCGTCGTGGTTAGGCGGGAATGGTACGGCGGGGCTAGGCGGGGATTGGTCAGGCACTGCCCGGTGTGGTATGGCAAGGCGAGGTAAGGCAGGCTTGGCAAGGTAAGGTATGTTACGGCACGGCGGGACGAGGCAGGGCAAGGCAAGGAAATATAAATTCAAAGGAGGAAGGTTTATGGTGTATAAATGGAAATACAATATTTCCGTCGAAGCTGAAACGGCGGGAAAAGAACTTGAACGAATGGAAAACAAGCACGGCAAAGTTACGCCGCAGATTATTCTTGACGAATCGAGGGCGGATAACGCTCCATTACATAGGTTATTTGAATGGGACGATACAAAAGCCGCCGAAAAATACCGCTTAACGCAAGCGCA
Source organism: Selenomonadaceae bacterium (assembly GCA_017635875.1). Taxonomy (GTDB): domain Bacteria; phylum Bacillota; class Negativicutes; order Selenomonadales; family Selenomonadaceae; genus RGIG9201. The sequence continues at coordinate 3,808 of JAGBKP010000205.1, forward strand.
AAATATTATCCACAATTTAACGATAACCGTGGATAATCCCAAAACAGAAAGGCAAACAACGGTAAGGGCATACGTCAAATTGCAAGACGAAGTCTATAATTACATATCCGTGACTAAAGCCGTGACAGAGCAAGACACATATCAGGCGATACTCAACGAAGCTCTTGAAGAAATAAAGCGTTTTCAGCGCAAATATAGCGGATTGGTAGAATTTGCCGATATTTGCAAACAGGTAAAAATAGTCTTAGACAAGATAGATAAAGAGAACGAACTTGAAAGGGTGGCAGTATGAAAATCTTAAACTTAACACTTGAAAACTTCCGGGGAATAAAAAATCTTACCGTAAAATTCGGCGACTATACCGATATTTACGGCGCAAACGGCGTAGGAAAGACCACTGTCGCAAACGCTATATGTTGGTTGCTCATCGACAGACCCGCGACGGAAGAAAAAGAATTTAACCCTAAGACCATAGGATTAAGCGAGGCGCACCATATCGCAGAAATGAAGGTAAAAACCGACGAAGGCGAGGAAATCGCCTTCAAAAAAGATTTTTACGAGAAATACACAAAGAAGAAAGGCGCGGCGGTTGCGGAATACACGGGCAACGTCACGGATTATTATATCGACGGCGTGAAATTCAAACAGAAAGATTATAACGCGACTATGGAAAGAGCTTTGGGACTTCCGCTTGACAAGGCGAAAATGCTAATCGTTCTTTCGTATTTTGCCGACACGATGAAAACAGAGGAAAAGCGAAAAATCCTCTTTGAATTTGCGGAAGATTTTACCGACGAGGACGTTTTCAAGGCGGATAAAAAACTCGCCGAATTGAAAGATTATTTAAAAATCCCCGGCGCAGATGAAAAGCTCTACACAATAGAGCAATGGAAATCTATCGCGAGCGAGGAACGCAAAAAACTTAATAAGGATTTGGAGCTTATACCGACGCGAATCGACGAGGTAAATAAAACCTTGCCGGAAGAAAAGGCGGATGCCGCCGCGCTGAAAGACGAATTAAAGAAATACGAGACCGAAAAGGAAAGTCTTTTGGAAGAAAAGCGGGATTTAGGCAAGGACGACGCCAGCAAAGCCGCCGTAGCGGATTTAAAGGTGGAAATCGCAAGCGCGAAAGCCGAATATGTGAACAAAACGGCGGACGCGAGGAAAGAAAAGCAAGATAAAATTTCCGCGCTGTCGGACGAACTTCAAAACATAAGCGCAAAGATACGAGAGATAGACGGGCAAATACCGAATATTGAGGGGCAAATATTATTATTTTCTCATAAACACAAAAGCCTTTTAGGCGAATACGCAAAGTTAAACGTGAAAACTTTTGACAAAAACGCGGAAATCTGCCCCACTTGCGGGCAGAAATTGCCGGAAGAGCGCATCGAGGAATTGAGGGTGGAATTTAACCGCAAGAAATCCGAAAGGTTGGCGGAGATAAAAAGCGAGGGTCAAGCGTGCGGCAAAGACGCCATAAACGCGCTTGAAGAAAAATTAAAAACCCTCAAAGCGGATTTCCAAAAATTCAATGAACAACACATCGAGGTCTACAACAAACGAAAAGAAGTAGAAGGTGAATTAAAGGCAATACCCGCCTTTGAAGATACCGAAGGATACAAGGAACTTCAAGCGCGTATGCAAACACTTTTGAATGCGCCGAAAGAGAGCAAAGCGGAAGAAATCGACAATAAACTTTCGGAAATTCAAGAAAAAATTGAAAACGTAAATTCTTCCATTGCTAAAGTAGCCGCGGCTAAAGAGAGCGAAAAGCGAATTGAGGAACTTCAAAAGGAACTCAAAGACACTTCCGCAAGACTTGAATACTTAGAGCGTGGAATCTATCTAAGCGAAGCCTTCACCCGCCTAAAGGCGAAAATGGTGACGGAAAGCGTAAATAAGCATTTCTCCATAACAAGGTTTATACTTTTCCGCGATCAGATAAACGGCGGATTAAAGGAAGTATGCGAGCCGACGGGGCAAAACAAAGCGGGCGAATGGGTAGAATACCGCAGTTTAAACTTTGCCGCAAAGGTGAACACTCAGCTTGACATAGTAAACACCTTAAACAAGCATTACGGCGTAAATTTGCCCGTAATCATAGATCAAGCCGAGAGCGTGACAGAGCCGATGAAGATAAACGAGCAAACAATAAGGCTGATTGTTTCGCCTAAAGATCATATGTTAAGAAGTGAAGTATTTTAAGAGGAGGAAAACAAAATGGCAAACATAGCAAAAGTAGAGGCGGGACGCAAGAAACTTGCGGAATGGGTGAATACGGATAAGGTGAAGAAACGCTTTTCCGACGTTTTAGGAAAGCACGCCGACGGGTTTATTTCATCTCTTTTGGCGGTATGCAACGAAACGCCGCAACTTTTAGAGATTGACAATCCCACCACGATAATAGCCGCCGCGTTGCAAGCCGCGACGTTGAAACTTCCGATAAATAAGAATTTGGGATTCGCGCATATTGTCCCCTATAAGGGACAAGCGCAGTTTCAAATGGGGTGGAAAGGATACGTCCAGCTTGCGGAGCGCACGGGGCAGTATAAGACCATAAACGCGGGCGTTGTATATGAAGGGCAGATTGAAGAAATCGACTTCATAACGGGAAAAATTGTCAAAGGCAAGAAGACAAGCAATAAAGTTATCGGTTACGTCGCTTATATCGAAATGGTGAACGGTTTTTCCAAAACTCTTTATATGACAAAGGAAGAGATGGAAGAACACGCGACAAAATATTCTCAAAGCTATAATTACGACAAAAACAGAGGCGGCAAAGCCTCGCCGTGGAGCACGAATTTCGACGCTATGGCGACAAAGACCGTGTTAAAACTCTTAATAGGCAAATACGGAATTATGTCGGTGGATATGGAGAGCGCGAATCTTGCCGCCGCTATGAAAGCGGACGGGGGCGCGATAGACGCCGACGGGAATATTGATTATGTGGATAATAAGACCATCGACGTTGTGGCGGAAGAAGTCGCGACAAACACGGGGAAAGAAAAGTTTGAAGAAGCTCCGGCGAATGTCGACACGGAAACGGGGGAAATCTTGGACGCGCCGGAAATACCCGTCGAAGATGAGCCGTTTTGATTAAGATAAAAACTATCGCGTCGGGGAGCAAGGGGAACGCCCACATTATCGAGAGCGAAAATAACACCATTCTCCTCGATGCGGGAGTTGCTTTTAGAGAGATACAATACGCGGCGGGATTTAACACCGCAAAGATTGACGCTTGTTTTGTTACGCATAGGCACGGAGATCATTCAAACGCCACGCCTATGCTTATAAAGCGCGGTATAAAGGTTTACGCGCCGAAAGATACGGCGGATAAATTTAATGGCGTTATAGCGTTAAAAGCAAAGGAAAATCTTACTATAGGAGATTTTAAGATAACGCCTTTTGAAGTGCCGCACGATGTTCCTTGTTTCGGCTATTTAGTCAAAGCGGGGAATGAAAAATTATTATACATAGTGGACGCGGAATATGTGCCGTACACTTTTAAGGATATAACTCATTTAATGCTAGAGGCTAATCATTCAAGGGATATAGTTATGGATAGAGCCAAGGAAGGCAAACTCTCCCTGAAATTAGCGGAGCGTATTTTAAAAACTCATATAAGCATTGAGGCGGCTATGGAGTTTATAAAAAAGAACGATATGAGCCGCGTTAAAGAAATTCACCTTTTGCACTTGTCAAACGATAACAGCGATGCCGTTCGCTTTAAGCGTAAAGTACAAGAGGAAACGGGCGCGATTGTTTACGCCTAAGAGTCAAGAATGGAGGGCAAAAATGAATAGAGTTATTTTGATGGGGCGTTTGACAAGGGACGCAGAAATGAGAACTACAACGAACGATACCGTAGGGATTATTATGGAAAACAACGGAAAAAAAGCATTTAGCGAGGAAAAAAATCATTGTGAGTTGACGGTGACTATTACGTTGAATGAATATCGTGATTTGCTCAAAGTCAAGGATACTCACGAATACGAAAAAGAAAAAATAAAGGATGCGAAATGGAAAGCAGAGCAGAAAGTGAAAGAACTCACAACAGAAAATGAAAAGTTAAGGCATCAACTTCTTACAAGATTCCACGCGCAAGATGAAAACGCCGAATAAAGACTTATTTGAAGCTGACCTAGCGGCTAGACGGGGAAAGGATGAAGAAAAATGTGGGACTATATCAAGCAGATGAACGCTTTTATTGATTGGAGGATGGAAACACTTTCACCATCGGAGGTAGTTCTTTATTTACGATTATTTCAAATAAACAACGCCAAACATCGTGAAGAATGGTTTTCTACCAATAATCTGGTATTAGCACTAATGACTGGTATGACGGAAAAGGTTTTAATCCGAAGCCGTAATTCCCTTTGTCAAAAAGGACTGATAGAGTTTGTCCCCGGCAAAAAAGGCGAGCCCACAAAATATAAACTTTTACCGCTTTATGAAACGTCACAAGAAAAAATACACTGTAAAAAGTACAGTAAAAGTGACAGTAAAAACGCAGTAAAAGTGACAGTAAAAACGCAGTATAAACGCAGTGAAAGTGACAGTAAAAGTGACAGTAAAAGTGACAGTAAAAGTGACAGTGAAAGTACCTCAAAAGCCCTTGAAAATAGCGGGTTGGAAGCACCCCTAAAAGATAAAGAAAAAGATAAAGAGAAAGTAAAAGGAAAAGGTAAAGATATAAATACCCCCTTACCCCCTAAAGGGGGAGAGGTGGATATTTTCGCAAAAGCCGCAGAGGGTGATGTTGAACTTTTGCAAGCGTTTGACGATTTTGCGGAGTTTCGCAAAAGTATCAAAAAGCCGCTAACTGACAAAGTGAAAGCCTTGTTAGTTAAACGCCTTGGCGAATTAGCGAAAACGACGGCAGAAAAGGTGCAGATTATCGAGCAAAGTATTCTGCACGGGTGGCAGTCGGTGTATCCGTTGAAATCGGAGGAACGCAAAGAACCGCGTAATAATTCGCCTATTGATATAGGCAAGCGCGCTATGGCTATGCTTGACGAATTGAACGCGAAAGAGGAGATGTTGAGCAGTGGATAGCGCAAATAAAGAAATCCTGAAAATTCTCGTGACTTTTCTTCCTGCTTTTCCGCAAAGCAAAATACAGGAAGAAGGGCTTGTATTGTACGCAAAAGCACTTTCACACCTATCGCCGGAGACGGTGAAAGCGGCGATGTTGAAATGCTTGCAAAACAATAAATTTTTCCCTGCTGTTTCGGAAATAATCGAAGAAGCGGGAAATGTCGAGCGATATGTCAACGGGAAAACTCTACCCACAAGCGGCGAAGCGTGGGAGGAAGCGATGCGAGAGGTAAGAACGCATCACCTTTACGCGCCGTGGAAATTATCTTGCCCCGAAATAGAACTTGCAGTAAACCGTTTCGGCAAGGAAGAATTATGCAAGTTGGAAATGGACAACGTAAACACGGCACGCGCGCAGTTTTGCCGATTTTACAACGAGATAATAAGCGAACGGCGCGAAAAGAAGGCGAATGAAACTGTATTTGCGATGCTCTCTCCCGACAACAGGGCGAAACTTATTGCAAAGGTTGAGAGGATAGGTAAAGCATTATGAGAAAAGTGAGGATGATGTTATGCCTCAATGGCTTAGAGTTATGCATAAAGACAATTTAGGATGTTGCTCTACCTGTAAAACCGAAGCAACACTTGAACATACTAAAAAGATGAGTGGTAAATGTCCTAATTGCGGTGAAGAATTAGTATATCCGTGGGCATTAGAAAATTTTTGGGAAACTATGGCACTTGTTCATCGACTCGCTAATATTGACTGCAACGAGTGTATAGTTAGGCAATATGCGCAACCCCGAGAATGGTTCACCCCGCTATGTTCAGAAGGTTGTGCTAAAGCATTGGAAAATGTTTACAACAGTATACTTGATGAATCGGTGGGGTTAATATGACAAACGGTGATACTATCCGAAGCCTTGACAACAAAGGCATTGCAAATTTGATTTTATGTGTCAAATGTTGGGTAAGGCGTCAAGGTTCTTGCGAAAATCATAATACTTGCCCGAAATGGCGCGAATTTGTCGAATGGTTAGGTGAGGAAGTGGAGGTTGTAGAATGTCGTGGTCAAAATCAGAACAAATGATTTGTCTTTGGCTAATGTTTGAAGCAAGAGTCTTTAATAGTGCTAATCCTGAGCAACCATTGAAAATTCCCGAACAAGAGCTTGGAGAATGGAGAAAAGTTATAAACGAGATGGGGGAGAACAGATAATATCAAAAGAAAAACGCATAAAAGAACTTGAGCGGCAACGCAGGCAATATCTGAACGATTATAATCAGTGGGTTTTGTACGCCTTGCGGCGTTTTCCGTGCTGGAGCTTGTGAATCATTCAAGTGCGACAAATGCACGGAGTGGTGGGAGAAAGATTGGAAGCCGAAGAGGAGTGGTGAGTAAATGAGTGAAAAGGCATTACCGATACCTTGCACAAAGGTGTGGGATGAAGAAGATAAAAACGTCAAATATTGGTTTCAGAAAATCAATGAGGAATTGGACGAGTTAAAGGCAGAAGTGCTTTTCGTTGCAACGGTTGACGGCGACATTGATTGTATACCTGAATATTATCCGAGTTTGCGCAAATGTGTGAAGTACAAGGAAGAATATGAAAAAATAGCGGAAGAAGCCGGCGACGCTATAACCGCCATTACCTCTATGCTTGAAGCTATGGGGATTGACGAAAATATGAGGCAAGCGGCGCAAAGGCGTGTTAATGAGAAGAATAAGGAACGGGGGAGATTTTGATGATGAATAAAATGGCAGATGTGGCAAAACTTTTAGGGCAAGAATTAGACGAAGAATTTATCGTAAAAGCCGAAAATGAAAGGGGAAGTTGCAAATGAGTGAAAAAGTTTTGCCTATACCTTGTACGAATGTGGAGGAAAAGACCGTCAAAGACTGGTTCCAAAAAATCAATGAGGAACTGGACGAGTTGAAAGACGCGACTGTGTATAATCTTTATCTTAGCAATGGCGTTGGTTGTGCTAAGGATATATACGCACCAGAAGAAAGATATAAAATCGCCGAAGAAGCCGCCGACACCATAACCGCGATAACCTCAATGCTTGAAGCTATGGGCATTGATGAGGATATGCGGCAGGACGCGCAAAAGCGCGTAAATGAGCGGAACAAAGAGAGAGGGCGGTTTTGATGATGTTTAAAGAAGCCCCACCAACAGAAAAACAATTAAATTTTATAAATGCGTTAGAAGAGTATGGAGCGCCGCCTTTTACTGGGGCAACAAAACAGGAGGCTAGCATACATATCAGCAAATATAAACATTTTGTCGATGAGGCGGCTGATGATGTTCGTTTTGATGACCCGTGGGCGATAACACACGGGTATGATTAAGAGATTGTGGAATAAGGGAGGTTTTGATGATGAATCAAATGGCAGAAGTCGCTAAATTGTTTGGCAAAGAACTTGGAGAAAAGTTTACAATAATTTGCGATGATGATTTAGCTATATGGGACGCGTGCTTTAGCGAGGAGGGGGTTGCTTGTTTTGCCCCGAATAATGGCGCAAAAACAACGCTCCCCGTGACATCAAATGTTTTGAAAAAGCTATTGACTGGCACATATCGCATAAAGAAAACGCCGTGGAAGCCGAAATGTGGAGAAATATATTTTGCTCCTCTCATAGCTAGTAGCAAGAAGTGTGCGAAATTTTATAAAACTGCCACTGATATAGACGATGTGGTGTATCAACACGGCTTAATGTGTAAAACACCGGAACAGGCGGAAGAAATAGCTAAAGCGATGATAAAAGTTGCGCGGAAAATGCAAGGATTTGATGACGAGGAAGGCGAGGAATAAGAATATGAGTCAATACAAAGGAGCAACAAGATGAATGAAAATCTGAAACCGTGTCCATTTTGCGGGGCGAAGTACAGCAGTGAGAAATTCACGGCGGGTACAGTACAACTTATGAGAGGTGAAAAATACTTTTGGGCAATTTGCTTGAACTGCGGTGTGAGGACTGGAGAGTATCTAGGAGATGAGGCAGCAATTGAAGCGTGGAACAGGAGGGCGGAATAAGTAATGACGCTTGAATTTTTCATAGACGGCAAAATTCCCGCCGGAACGCATCAAATGAAAAAGGTAACAGTCGTAAACGGTAAACCTCGCTTTTATGAGCCCGCAAGTCTCAAAGCGGCGCGCGAATATTATATAGCGATGCTAAAACCTCACGCGCCGAAAGAGCCGCTTAAAGGGGCGATACAGTTGCATACTGTTTGGCATTACAAGCCACCTAAAAATCACAAAGGCGAATATTATAAAATAACCGCGCCGGATACGGATAATCTCGTAAAAATGTTAAAGGATTGTATGACAAAATGCAGTTTTTGGAAAGACGACGCGCAAGTAGCCTCTGAAACTATCGAGAAATGCTACGACGAAGATTGTGAAGGGGTATTTATACGCGTTTCAACACTTGAAAATAATCGTGTATAAGCTATGTATGGGATGTGGGAAATATGCAAGCGTGCAGTAAAATCTTATTATTTTGGTTAGCGTTCGCGGCGGCGTTATCGGTGGGGTTTGTCGTAGGGATTATATCGTATTTCCTGATTGAAATTATGCTTTTTTGATACGGAGGTAAACAATGGGCAATTTAACCAAAAAACTTTTCAAGAAAAACTGTATCTTCGTCAAACCTCAAATTGACGCATCGGCTATCCGAAACGATGTATATAAAAAAGTCGTTGAAGAATACAAGCCGATTATCTGCCTTGAAATGGTTTATACTACTCTCGCCTTTCTTCGTTGCGAACGCGGATATGGCAAAAAGCGACTTCAAGAGTTTTTGCGGGATTTCAACGAATTCGCCCACCTTCATTTTCAAGGAAAGACAAGCATTGAAGACATCAAAGAAATGCTATTGTCTGAATGTGACTTCAATCCCGATGAGGAATACATCAGAATAGCCGAAGAAGCGCAGAAAGAGCAAAGGTGATTTTATGGGTTTAGTTCTTCCTATCCTCAGCGAAGAGGAGAAAGAGAAAATGGCATTAGACAATGCTAAAATACGAGAAGAGTTAGAAGCACTGAAAAAAATGAGAAAAGAATTTCCTCATCTTTTTGCAAAGGAGAGCAACTTATGATAAAAGAAAAGCGGAGAAAATCTGCATACCGTTTCATTGATAGAATCCTACGCCACAGAGCAGAAATTCAAATCGCCGTCGATGAAGCGCGGAACACAAACAACCGCGACAACTTTTGCAGAGCCAGTAGCGGGCAAATATCCGACCCCACAGCGGCTAAAGCGTTGCAAAACATTATCGCCGTTCCGTTCGTCACGCTCTCAAACGGATTTCACATCAAAAAACCGGAGAAATGGTTAGAAGCCGTCAACCGGCTTTTTGACGTTCTCTATCCCGACGAAGCGAAAATTATAAATATGCTCTACAACGGTCACAACGCGATTAAAACAAGCCGTATTTGTGGCGTGAGTATGTCAGCACTTTATCATTTGCGGAGTGAGTGCAGGCATATTTTGGCGGAAATTGCTTGTCAGTATGATTTAATATCAGTCGTTGAATAAGGCAGGATAGGATTTTAGTCCTATCTTTTAACTTTTATATCATCCGCGATAACAAATTCCAGGAATTTTTATCTTTTTTTTCCTGCTATAATGGCTATAGTGCAAATGCGTGGGTTTATAAATCCTTCGCGCAGGCGCATATATAATATTTTATTATTATTTTATATAATTTATTATATATTATTATTTTATGTTATATAAGATATAATATTATATTATTTATAATCAAATATCATTGCTAGATACTTCACTTCGTTCGTATCTAGCTTTTTTATTTCTTTTTTTATTTTTATCATTGCATCGTGAAAGGAGTTGTTTTCTATGTCTGATAAAAATAAGCAAAAAAATAACGATAAA
>JAGBKP010000206.1 GCA_017635875.1 Selenomonadaceae bacterium
AACGCATTTGCTTAAAATTGATAAATTCATATTCCATTTTTCCACTATCATAAGCAATAATAATTTTTCCTTTGCCAGTATTATCGTCAATACATGATGATTCATCCACAACTTTATATTTATATCTAATCACAGGAATCTGAGACGCAGACTCATATTTAGGTTCATAATCAGCTTGTATTAACTCTCCAACACTATCATAAAAAAGAATATCATCTGTATGTGGAATACCCCACTTGCCGCACAAATACTTTATACACTCTTTCCCCCTTGCCGCATAAGTCGTACTCATACACAGCATAAAAAGCAACAGTAAACAACAAATCTTTTTCATATTCTCACCTCATAATTTTATAAAAAAATCATACTCTACGCTTCTGAATAAAAAATGATATATGCCACCGTTACTATAAATTTAACGATGGCATATTTTACGCACTATTTTTTGTCTTCTGACGCTTTGTCCGTTTCTTGTCCTGCTACATACGCTATGCTATCTGCCTCCGTAAACGTCGCTTCGCTCTTAAACGAGTAGAGCGCAAAAATCCCTATAAGCAACGCTATAATCACAAGCGCTTTGCTTATTAGCGGAACGGCAAAGCCTTTAGTTTCGGCGCTTTCACCTTCGCCGGAATTTTCGGCGGATTGGCTTGCGCTCCTTGCTTTTACAAACAAAAGTATCGCCAAAAGTATAAGAATAAATGCTATGCAACCCGTTAAAATTATGTGGTCTTTGTGATAAATGCGAAAATCCGCTTTCATAGATTTATCTTGACCCGTTATTATCGAAGTCAATAAATTCCAAGTAAGGATTTTTCCGTCAGGAGTTACCATATCGGCGTTATGATTTTTTGCGGCTTCGGGGAATGTCATTGTAAGCAATAAGCTAATATCTGCATCCATACCGCCGGTATCGCGTCCGTCGCCTTCCATCAGAAAATCAAATCTGTAATCGTCAAAGAACCAACCGGATTTTTTCGCTACGCCTAAATTTTTACCTTTATGTGCGTTTGCAAGACTATCCTTGTCTTTTGCCATACTTTCAATATCGGGATAGTCGTATTCAACTTCAAATCCTCTCGTATCGCCTTGGGCAATTTCCTTTATCTCGCCCTTTGAAACGAACTGTTTTCTGAGCCCGTTTATCTCTCTTTGCATAAAACCGTTTCCGGTAAAACGATACTTATTATGCACGCTGCCGTCCTCGTTTATGGTAATCCCTATATCTCCGTGGAAACAGCCGCTAAAAGTTAGGCTTAATAGCATCGTAAACAAAATCAAGAGCTTTTTGTACGCGTTCAAAAAATCATCTCCTTAGAAATAAAATGCAGAATAAAGTATTACATTTTTTTATATTAAAATTCTTTTTCTTTCTTTTGGTTCTTTTCTTTCTTTTTCGCCTGTGCCCTTTGGGTATATAAGAAAAAGAAAGAAAAGAACGGTTTTTATAGCTTACCTTTATTTAGCAATCTTGCGAATTTCGTTTAATCTTGCCGCCAGCACTTCTGCGGTTTCGTCTCCCGCAACCGGCGTCAATATCGGTTGATTGCCGAGCATTACGGTACCGTTTTTTGCGTAGGCTTCTTCTTTGCCCTGTCCGTGCTTATACGCTGACGCTAAATTTCCAAGCACAAAGCAAGAACGCGCCATTTGACTAAGACCGCCCGCAGCAACAGGCGTTACGAATTTTTTGCCGTCAACCTTTACTTCCCCGTCCTTCATAGACACTTTTTTTCCGCTGTACTCGTGAAGCAGTTTTAAATATTTATCGCGTCTTGCTTCCGAATTTGGGTGATCCGAAGGATTAAAAATAAGATCTGTTCCGCTTTGTTTTTGCGCGCCGTATAATTCTATAAAACGTTGCATAACGGCGGCGCAAGCGCCGGGATTATAATTTGTGCGCGTTATGTACTCAAAGGAAAGTTTGTCCGCTTCCCACTCTTTTCCCTTGTCGCCATGAGAATTTGCCTGCACAAGCGCGAGATTTCCCACTATATTTGCAAGCGCTGTGCTTCCCATAGCGGCGGATCCTACCCGCGCCAAAAGCTGATTGTTAATCTGCGATTTAATGCCTTTTATCGCGTGATTTTTTTGTCCGTGTCCGAGTTCATGCCCCACAACGGCGGCAACTTCATCTTCTGTGGGAAGATGGTCGAATGTTCCCGTATTTACCATCATAACGTGTCCCATAGCGCAAGCCGCGTTTACAGACATATCCTGCGTCACAAAATAGCGATACGGCAGTTTGTTTTCGTTGTCGGGATCTACTTCATTAACAGCGGTAAGCAAATTGTTCATAATGCGATCCATTTTTTGGGTATAAACGGGATTGTCATTTACGCCTCTTTGTTGCTTGAAATATTCAAACAACTGCTCCTGACCTTCGGGCGTAGTGTTCATAAATTTTAACTGTTTATCAACTTGCTCCCTTTGCGCCGCATAACTCGCTATGCTTGCGCCGATGCCCAAAATATCACCAAGCCCCGCGGCTTCCGCAGGAACGCTAAACGCGGAAACTGCGACGGCGGCGGAGATTACGCCTGCGATTACTCGTTTTTTTAGCTTGTTAAATTTCATTGTAAACCTCCAAAATTATTGATACATTGTGATATTCCAAATTTCTTCATCCAAAAGATTAAAATGATGACGTTGTAATTGATATCCGTCTTTAGAAATAGTTATCCAATATTTTGCTCCACTTTTAGGTATAACATACTTATAATTTCCGTTAGCGTCTGTATAGACTTCTTGAACCCCGCTTGCGCTTCCGTCTTGTTCAAAAACAAACTTTACGCCTTGAAGGGGTACGCCGTTTCTGTCGGTAACTTTGCCCGTCATATAGTTGTGACGCATTGTAAAATTCCAAACATTATTCTCATTAAAACCAGAAGTATCATGTATTTGAGTTCTCCAAGTTTCTCCGCTTATAATTATTTGACAGCTACCTGACCTATAAACATTCAATACATAATTACCGTTACTATTAGTTTTTACCGAATTTTGACCGCCGCCGTTTAACGAATAAGTTACTAAAATTCCCTCTAAAGGCGCGCCCGTTTTATCCGTAACTTTTCCCGCTAAACGCCCTACTTTCGTACTGCTGCCGCCACTGCTTCCGCCGCTTCCGAAAACGTCGCCCAAAATTTTACCCCAATCGGCGGCTTCTGCGTTGGGCGCGGAAAAGCTAAGCGCAAAAAACGCTACTATGAATATTGCAAATATTTTTTTCACGAAAAATTCCTCCTACATTTTCTTATTTACTATATCGTCAAGTTTAAAAGTTTGGCATACCGCCGGCATTTGTTGTTAAACTTAGGTCTAGACCATATTTAATATCTTTGACGGTAACTTCAAAATTATCAAAGGGTTTTTGTATATTCTTGGCTTCGTCTTTGATAAATAAATCGGGATCGGAGAAATAAGAGGTTTTATCTTTGGGATAAATGTGAATTTTTTTGAGAGTGTCCGACGATATTTTATAGTCATTTATGGTATAAACCGTATCGTCCAAACATTTTAACGTAAGATCGACAGTCACTTCTTCGATACCGCGTACACCTTTGTCTGTGCCGTTATAAAAATTCCCCTTAATTACGATATCATCATCTCGTTTTACAACATCGCTTACCAAAAATCCGACTTCGTTTTTAGATTTAATGCTCTCGTTAGCTTCTTTTAATCTTGCCTCATATTCTTTTTTCCTTTCTTTATAAAAAGCCTTGTCTTTTTCTTCGCGTCTTGTAAAACAATCCTTCCAAGCATTAGTAAATTTCTCCATATCTAAAACGCTTTTAACATTTTCGCCTTTTATAAATATTGGAGGCATCTTATATGCATCTTGATAAGTTTTAATGTACTCGGTCACGCTATTTACCGCTATTTTATATTCATCGGGATTAACTTTTTCTATAATCAATCCCTTAACGCTCATAACTTTATGAGCTTCTCTAAACATAATCTCGTATTTATCGAGATAACTCGTAATTTGAGTGCGCTCTCCCTGCTTTCCTTCGGGCGGTGTAAGCGATTTTAAACTTTCATTTAACGACGCGATTTCTTTTGCCGTATCCTCTAATTCGTCTATGGCGTCTTTGGTATCACCGTCTTTCGGGTCGCCGCTTGCGGCGTTAAATTTATCCGACAATTTATTTGCATCGCTTAAAATCGTAATTACGTCTTTGCATTTGCTCTCATAATGACTTGTAATATAAAATCCGCGTCCCACATATAGGAAAAGCACAGCTACAACGGCAAGAACAATATATCGCGCAGTCTTGTTTTGCCAAAAGGCTTGAACTCTTTTATCCTGCACAACTTCTTGAACTTTGGGATTTTGCCAAGCCTCCTGCACTTTTTCACTTTGCCAAAGCTCCTCCGCCTTTTGCTTTATATGCTCGATTTTGCTGCTTTGCTGCGGATTTTCATTGGTATCTTTTGTTTCATTGTTATTTTCGGACATATATTTCACCTCGTATTATAAAACTTTCATTACACTTTAAAACTATGACCGCATTTCATACACATATAGCAATGTTGCCATTCTTCCAATAGTTTAGGATAAACTTCGGCGTTCCATTTTTTAGCATCTTTATGTTTTTTATAAAAATAGTAAACCACTCCAAAAAAAATTGCTGTTTCCAGAAAATAGAAAAAAGTGCTATCAGTAAAGGCAGCTATTGCATATATGGGCAACAACAAAAATCCCAAGCCTATATACACCAAACAGCCTTTTTTAAAAGTCATACCGCTTTTCATCATAGGCGGCGCAACAACTTCGCCTAAAGCCGTTACGGAAGTGCCGCTAGTAGTGGCGACTCCACTGCCAAGTCCGCCGCCTGTTGAAATACCAACTCCGGTAGTAGTGTGCGTGCTTGACGATACGTTTTGCGCGTATATCAGCTCATAGCTTTGAATTTGATCCGAATGGCAATTTGGGCATACAAACGCGTCTTTTACATCTTCGCTCATAAAAACATTCTCCTCTCAAAAATCCTCAAAAAAACACAAAAACCCGCGAGAAGATAAACTACCTTCTCGCGGGTATAAATATAGAGCGATTATCAGAAGTTACCCCCCCCCCGAGGGATAAATGTATGCTTCATTGTAACCGCTCCTTTTGTATAAAAATTACGCGTTTATTATATCATAAAAAATAATTTACGCAACTAAAAATATAATATTGACAAAAGTATAAAAAAATAATATAATTGTTGCGTTAGAGATTGCTAGCTTAGCTCAGTTGGTAGAGCAGCTCATTCGTAATGAGCAGGTCACAGGTTCAAGTCCTGCAGCTAGCTCCAGTAAATTCAAGCCTTCCGTCGGTTGCGGAAGGCTTTTTTAGTGCCAGTCACCCTAAAATTCACCCTATTTAAAATAAAAAACGATGCTATGGCTTTTATCAAGCCTCGGCATCGTTTTTTATTTACCTTAATATCATTTGAATTAAAATCAGTTATAGTCAAATGGTGAAAGAGTAGAATTTGAAATCCCACTGTCCATAATGTATGCACTTAAATTATAAAATGGCGGGATAAATTTTTTATCATTTCCTATTGACAAAAATAAAGAATAAAAATGACGGCATTTCGCAGCAAGATCCAAAAGGGCAGAACCGTTTTTTGTTTTCTTAAACTCAGGGAATATAACATTGTTTAATGTATCAGGATTCATATCGGCTTGTTCAATTTTATATAGTTTATAAAATCTCAATGACAAATGATAAAAAACTTTCATAGCAAATATCATATTAGCTCTAACTGGTAAGCTATATATTTTCCCACGTTGTTGAGTATCACGATAAGGCGATGGAATGGTTATCAGCGGACGAACAACTTCTAATCTAAAGTAAGCTAACGGCTTTACATCGCTCCCCTCCTCTATGCCATATGCACTATCTATATCTTTTGTATTTCCAAAGGTATTTGCCTTTTTTAATAAATTTTCCTCTAATGCTTCAATAATATAACGATCATACATATAGTTATTATATATATCATCAAATGCCTCGTTATTTCCCCAATCAACTAGTTCTTTTTCATTATTAAATTTTTTATGAGAAATTTTTTTTAAAGAACTTTCCGTTCTAGAACGTCCTATTAGCCAGTCTACAGGAACAGCAAATAAATCTGCAATACGATCAGTTGCATCCAATAATGGTAAAGATTTACCCGCTTCCAAATTTCCTATGGAACTTTGATTTTTAAATAGTAACAAATCGGCTAAAACCGCTCCAGATAAATTGTGGCATAAACGCATAGAACGTAATCTTGACGCAAATATTTCTTTGTTGATCATTTGAAACTCCTTCTAAATAAAAAAATAGAAAAAAAAATAAAAAAAATAATATTTTTTGTCTTGACAACGAAAAATAATTATCATATAATTTGTTATGATAATTATTTCAAATGTTATTTTTACGATTTTAAATGTTATTTTTAAGAGGTGATTTTATGTCCGTTCAAACGAAATACTACGCTATAAAAGATGTTCACACATTAATCTTTGACGGTGCAATAAGTCTGACTACCCTTCATAAACTAGTCCGAAATGGCGATATTCCGAGTTCTCAATTTCTGAAACGTCGTTTAATTCCATCGTGGTGGGTAGAAGAGCAAATTGCAAAACTTAAAGGAGTTCAAAATGAAGTCCATTAGACGGCAACACGGCGAGGGCAGTTATGATTTTTTGGAATCAAAGGGTGTGTATCGTTGGCGAGGTTATTATCAAGACCCTGTAACTGGCAAGAATAAGCGAAAAGAAATTTGTGCTAAAAACCGCAAAACTCTTCGTCATAAGGTGCAAAAATGGCAAGAGAATTTATCGTCTGGAGAAATTAATAGGATAAAAGTCTCCGCTTGGGGCAAAAAGTGGATTAACATTGTTAAAAGCACCACTAAACCCACAACCGCACGAAATTATGGAGTTACACTGCGATGTCATATCATACCACAGTGGGGTAGTCTTTGGCTAGACCGAATTACGGTTGGAATGCTTCAAGATTATTTAAACGGTCTTGCAGATACACATTCGTATAAAACAATTTTAACGATACGAGCACACATACAAGTCTTTTTCTCCACATCTATTAGATACGGCTTTTTGGCTGAAAATCCTGCTAAAAATTTGAAAATTTCAAAAAGGAATTTGTCAACAAAAAAGGTTTTAAATGAAAACGAGATAGAAAAGCTTTTAAAAATTTCAAAAGAAAAAATTTATTTAAAAGAAGACAATGCCAGTAAATTTTTACATTTTTGTTATTATGTTATATTGCGAGTAGCAATTTCAACGGGTATGAGACAAGGCGAACTTTTCGGACTAAATTGGGGGAATATAAATTTTTCAAAAAATATTATTTTGATTGAAAATTCTCTTACACAAATAAAATCTGCAAATCGAATTTCAGATACGAAAACTCACAAAAGCCGAACTGTTGTGATTGATTCTTATACTATAAGTTTATTAAAACGCTGGAAAAAATTTCAACAGGCATTTGCTAATAGCTATACGGGATTTTATGAAAATTCGTACAATTTAGTTTTTACAAATTCTATTGGACGATTCATATCGTCAACAAATTTTGCAAAGCGTTATTTTCGACCGTTGTTGAAGGAGGCTGGTATAGACGAAAATTTTCATTTTCACGGCTTAAGGCATACGCACGCATCTATGCTACTTGCAAATGGCGTAAATCCTCAAATTGTTTCGGAACGCTTGGGTCATTCTTCAATTTCGACAACGATGAATATTTACGCTCACATTTTACCGAATTTGCAGGATTCAGCAAAAAACATTTTGGAAAAATTATTTGAGGGGGAATAAAAATGGCAAAAAGGAAGCCCAAAACTATTGCTGATTTAAAGGAAAAAATGGAAAAAATACAAGAAGAAATTAAGATGAAAGAAAGAAAAGAGCGCGAAAAAATCGGTATGGAAATGCAAAAAATGACTCATATGGAAACTTGGGAGGAAATCAAAAAAATCTTTAGGAGTACAAATCAATCGAATCAACAAAATCAATCAGTGTAAGTGTAAGTTTATGTTATTGTTTGTCGAAAGGAGGTGCATAACTTTTTTGAAACTATATGAGTAGGGCATCACACCCGTTCACCTTCGGCGAAGACCAAAAATGTAGTAAATGTCTACAATGATGATGTATTACAAAATGTTATACGATGTCAGACATAATTCCAAATTAATTCAAAATAATCAAATAAAATCAATGCTTAAATTATAAGACAATTTGAAGGAGGTTTTAATATATGTGAGCTATAACATTTCGCTTAAATAGCGAACAAGAAAAAGAAATAAAAATTGCCGCCAAAATGCAAAAAATGAATGTATCAGAATACATAAAAAAGAAAATATTTTACTCAACAAATATAAATACCGAAGTACAAATAGAAAAACAAAAAGACTCGTTGAATGAAATTATTGAATTGTTGAATAATCTAATTTTACAAATAAAAATATCAAGCAGTTTACAAAGCGAAATATTAAAATCTGTCAATCCTAATGAAGCTAAAAATATAATAATAAGCATCAAGGAATTTTACAAAAAAAGGAGCGCGAATAAGTTATGAAACCCGAACAAAAAATATTTTTAATTTATTTTGTTTTTCCGATTGCTGTCTTTAATTTTGGATATTTATTATATGCAAAACTTGCGGCAAGTTTATATTATAATTGTCCTTCACCCGAATTTACATCTTTGATAATGTGCGCTATTTCAAAATTATTTGAAATGTTAAAAATTGGATTTTTTACAATTCCACTTCCCAACGAATTAGCAAAAGATATTACAGCAGAAACAGGATTTACAAGAGTATACATAGATACATATTATTCAATTTTTAATGTATTAAAACA
>JAGBKP010000207.1 GCA_017635875.1 Selenomonadaceae bacterium
CCGCCGCCGTTTTTGGCGCATTCGTCTATCGCCGCCTGAATAGCGTCGCCGTAATAAGTAACCTGCTGGGTTTTCTTTATAAGTTTTTTTCCGCGATACTCCATATTTTTCTTAATTTCCGCTTTGGTACCGGGGAAAGGTCCGTCGGGATGCACCAAATACTCTTCGGTAACGTCCCTAACGAGATGTTTATACTTGTCCGCGTCTATCATATAAACAGGCTCGGACTTAGGACGCGGCATAGAACAAACGGTATCGACAATTTCATCATACTTCTTTTGATTCCACTCAAACGCCATACTCCAACCTTCTTTCTACATTATTTTTTTGTAGATTTACCTTCTTTCTTTTCTTTCTCTCTCTTTTTTATCCCCTAAAGGGGACAGGTAAAAAATAGAGAGAAAGAAAAGAAAGAAGCAAAGAAAAGAAAGAGAGAGAAAAAATTTTAATAAACTCTGTTGATTATTTTTATTGTTGTGTTTTTATACTTCTATCTATAAACCAATTACATATTATAAAGTTACGCCGTCCTTAAATATCGCCAGCTCATGTTTGTCTAGTGCTTCCGATTTTGCGTGTTTTTCGCCGGAAGCGACCGCCAAGAGGAACTCGAAAAATTCTTCGGCTTTTTCTTCCATCGTCGCGCCTTCGACAAGCGCGCCCGCGTTGAAATCTATCCAGTTGCTCTTATGGTTCGCTATGCGCGAATTGCTTGAAATCTTCACCGTAGGTACGGGACAAGCAAACGGAGTGCCGCGTCCCGTTGTAAATAGCACCATATCCGCGCCCGCCGCCGCCAACGCGTTCGCCGCGACTAAGTCGTTGCCCGGACCTTGCAATAAGAGCAAGCCTTTTTCGTACGCTCTGTCGCCGTAAGTAAGCACGTCCATAACGGTAGCCGTGCCACCTTTTTGCACACAACCCAAGGATTTATCCTCAAGAGTCGTGATGCCGCCCGCTTTGTTGCCGGGAGATGGATTTTCGTCCACTTTTTCGCCGTAACTCTTGAAATAATTTTTAAAGTTGTTTATTAAATCCACGGTTTTCTTAAACGTCGCCTCGTCCTTGCAACGATTCATAAGAAGAGTTTCCGCGCCGAACATCTCGGGAACTTCGGTAAGTATCGCCGTACCGCCCGCCGCGATGAGTTTATCCGCGACCGCGCCCACGAGAGGATTTGCCGTTATGCCGGAGAAACCGTCCGAGCCGCCGCATTTTAAGCCAAACACCAATTTGCTGACGGGGAGTTCTTCGCGCTTATATTTATTTGCAAACGCCATAAGCGTTTTTACTTTTTCAAGCCCCGCCGTTATTTCGTCTTCGACTTCTTGACAGACGAGATAATCCATTTTGCCGGGGGTAATATCTCCCACCGCCGCTTTCATCTGATCCGGCTGATTGTTTTCGCAACCAAGACTGAGGAGTAAGACTGCGCCCGCATTCGGGCTGTGGGTTAAGCCCGCCAAGAATTTTTGCGTGCGATGATGATCTTCGGCAAGCTGCGAGCAACCGTGCGGATGACTGTACGCGTATACGCCTTCAACATTCGGGAAATCCTTTAAAAACGCTTGCGCTTTTTCTTCGATAACCCTCGCGATTGAATTTACGCAACCGACCGTCGGAATAATCCAAACTTCGTTTCTGATTCCCGCTCTGCCGTCCTCCCTTGCGTATCCTTTGAAAGTGTATTTCTTGTCGCTTTTCTTCGGAGGCTCTCCCGCTTCTTCGGGGTGGTAGGAATATTCCAAAAGGTCGCCGAGTTTGCTCTTTGTGTTGTGGCTGTGTACCCACGAGCCTAATTTGATGTCGCTCTTCGCCGTGCCGATAGGGAAACCGTACTTTATAATCTCTTTTCCCTGCGGTATGTCCTCTTTTGCGATTTTATGCCCCGCGGGAACGTCTTCGTTTAAAGTTACGCTCTTTCCCGCAACTTCCACCGTATCGCCTTTTTTAAGCGGAGAAAGGGCTACAACAACATTATCCTTTGCGTGTATCTGATAGACTTTCTCCATATCTTCACGCTCCCAACGCTTTTATATACGCCTTCGCGCCTTTTTCCTCTATACCTTTCAAGTGATTCAAAACCTCAACTTCAAAGCCGTCGAATTTTGTTAAGTCTTCGCCCCACCATTCAACCTGCGAAAGCACGGCGTTTACATAATCTTTATCGGATTTTCCCGCGTTAGCCGCGATAAAGTCCATTTTTTCCGCATCGTCTTGAATTTTGTATGTTTCGTTTCCGCGATGACCGATTAAGCAACTGTCGCCTTTTTCGCTTGTGCGATAGAATGCGAGGAGAGCGGCAAGGGAATATGTGAGCCATTTCGGAAGTTTTTTCGTAGCCGCGAAACTGTCTTTAAGGCTGGGAAGCACGCGAGCGCGCCATTTTGCTATGGAGTTTAAAGAGATAGAGAGAAGCGCGTGTTTTACGAAAGGATTTTCAAAGCGTTCGAACACCGCTCTTGCAAAGCCTTCCGCCTGCTCTCTCGGCAAATGCACCGTAGGCACGATTTCGCCGAAAACGCTCTGGTCGAGCTGACGACGAACGTCCTCGTCCTCCATACACTCTCCCACAAAATTGAATCCAGCAAGATATGCGCCAAGCACCATTGAAGTATGCGCGCCGTTTAATATGCGAACTTTTCTCTCCTTATACACTTCGATTTTAGACGTATATTCAACCGTCAGCCAATCGCCGCCGATGTCAAAGGTGGAATGAAGTTTTTCGTCGCCTATTACCCAAAGTCCGAAAGGCTCCGCCTCGTCCAAAAGTTTATCCTCATAACCGAGCTCTTTTGCGTACTGCTCTTCTTTCCCCTTCGGGAAGCCGGGAACGATACGGTCAACAAGCGTGCTGACAAACGAGCAGTCCTTTTCGACCCAAGTTTTGAAATCCGCCGAAAGCTTCCATAAATCTATATATCTCTTTACGCAATCAAGGAGAGCCTCGCCGTTATGGTCTATAAGCTCCACGGGGAGCATCGTCAAGCCTTTGCCCTCGCCTTTAAAGTGTTCGTATCTCTTATATAGGAACTGAGTGAGTTTTGCGGGAAAATGTTCCGCAGGCTTATCGTCAAATTTATCTGTGTCTACGAAAACAATACCCGCCTCTGTGGTGTTGGATACGACATATTCTAATTCGGGAACTTTCGCAAATTCCATATATTCTTCAAAATCATCGTATGCGCTCACGACTTTTTCAACGCTTGTGACTACTCTATTCTCTTGATAGGGTTTACCGTTCTTCTTACCCCTTATGCACACCGTATAAAAATAATTCTGGTCTTTAAATTTCTGCAAATTCTGACGGTTGCGGGGATTAGGCGCGGTAGGCGTTACTATAGCGATATTACCGTCAAATTTGCCCTTTTCGTTAGCGACGTCCAGTCCGTAATCCACAAAAGCTCTTAAAAAGTTGCCCTCGCCGTACTGCAATACCTTTAAAGGACGAGCCTTTCTGACGCAGAGGTCTTTTCTCTCAATAATACTTCCCATACACAAAGCTCCTTCTTTCTATTGGGCTTTGCCCAAACCCACAAGGGGCGCTGCCCCTTGACCCCATCTTTTATTTTTTAAAGGATTAGATTGTTATAAGCATTTAAACGGTTTTTATATATATCACAAGAAGCCGCAGAATTTCTACGACTTCTTGTTGTAAATATACCTCTTAAATCTCAAATCCGAAATAGCGTTTCGCATTGTTAAAGCTGATGTCTTCCACAATCTTGCCGAGGAAAGCCATATCCGCCGGATATTCGCCGTTTTCTACGAGTTTTCCGAGCCAGTTGCAGAGTATTCTTCTATAATATTCGTGGCGAGTGTAAGAGAGGAAAGACCTTGAATCCGTGAGCATACCTACGATATTTCCCAAAACGGAAAGATTTGCGATATTGGTAAGCTGCGCTTCCATACCGGTCTTTGTGTCGTTAAACCACCACGCGGAGCCCTGCTGAATTTTGCCGGGAACTTCGGGACCTTGGAAAGAGCCTATAATCGTAGCGATTAAAGCGTTGTCGCTCGGATTTAAGGAATATAATATAGTTTTGGGAAGATGTCCGCGGCTTTCCATCGCGTCTAAAAGCGCAACGATGCCTTCGCCGCAAGCATAAGAGCCTATGCTGTCAAAGCCGGTGTCGGGTCCTTGCTCCTTAAAGCGGCGGCTGTTGTTGTCGCGCATAGCAGAGTAATGAATTTGCATACCCCAACCGCGCTCTGCGTATTCTTTCGACAAATAGAGCAAGAGCGCGCTCTTGTATTCTTCAATCTCCTCAACGGTGAGCACTCCGCCGGAGAACGCTTTGTCCATTATATCGTCTATTTTAGAGTCGCTCGCCGCGCGATAAAATACGTTTTCGAGAGCGTGGTCGGAAGCGCGGCAACCCATATCGTGGAAGAACTGTATGCGTTTTCCGAGAGCTTCTTTTAAACCGCCGAAATTGGTGATTTTAACGCCGGCGACATCGCTTAATTTTTTAATATAATCTTTCCATTCGGGTTTATTTATACGCATCGCCGCGTCGGGACGCATAGCGGGCAAAACTTTTGCGGCGCATTTGCCGTCTTCTTTGATTTTTTTGTGCCAGCGAAGGTCGTCTGCGGGGTCGTCCGTGGTGCAGATAAGTTTTACGTTCGCTTGCTTAATAAGCCCCTGAACGGTAAAATCGTCGGTAGCGAGTTTTTCGTTGCAAATTTTCCAAATTTTTTCCGCGCTGTCTGCGTTTAAGGTGTCAGTCACGCCGAAGAAACGCTGAAGTTCAAGATGCGTCCAATGATAGAGGGGATTTCCTATAGCGCGGGGCAAGCTCTCCGCGAACATCTGAAATTTTTCTCTCGCGCTTGTTTCTTTTCCCGTGATTTTTTCTTCGGGTATGCCGTTGGAGCGAATCATACGCCATTTGTAGTGGTCGCCGCCGAGCCAAACTTCCGTAATGTTTTCAAATTTACGGTTTTCCGCTATCTCCTGCGGGTTTATGTGACAGTGGTAATCGATTATGGGCATCTTAGCCGCGTGTTCGTGATAGAGCTTTTTCGCGGTTTCGGTTTCCAGAAGAAAATCTTTGTCCATAAATTGTTTCATAGGTACGGTCACTCCTTTTCAAATAACAGAACGGCGGATAAAAAAGGACAGCAAATTCTAAATTGCCTAAAATTTCACTTTAAAGATACTATTCTTTAAAATTTTTTAATTTCCTTCTAATTTTTTTGAAAATTTCAATATATTTTTCAAAAACAAAAATTTCCTCTAACCTTGACTTAAGTATAAAATTTGCGTAAAATTAAGCGATATATAGTAATGTAGTTTTTTATCGGAGGCGAAGTTATGGGTATTCGCGGGAGGCTTGTAAGTCTTGCTATACTTGCGGCGGCAACCATCATCTTAATAGCCGGTTCGGGTTATTACAGGGCATCCGAAGTCATAAAGCAAAACGTCGAAGATAAACTTATGGCAAAAGTCGCCAAAGAATCATCCGGTTTTGAAGGTTGGCTATTAGAAAAAAAGCGCACGGCGGTTGATACGGCGCATTTTATGGAAACCGTCGACGATTCTTTAAAAGGAGAACGTCGCTTTTTAAATATGCACCGCGACGACGAAGCCGTGTTAAACATCGCCTACGCGGACGAATCGGGGAAATTCACCTCATACCTCCGAAAAGATTTTGCAAACGTCGACGTTCACACAAGAGCGTGGTACCAAAAACTTATGCGGGAAAAACACCCCTCCTTTACCAATCCCTACGAATCCCTTTCAATAGGCGACGTTGCAATATCTGCCATAGCTCCCGTGTTTAAAGACGGCGAATTTTACGGCGGCGTCTGCGTCGTTATCGGCATAAAATCGCTTCTCTATAAAGTCGGCGCGATGAATTACGAAGGGGCGGGCGAGGGCTTTTTATTCGACAGCAACGGGCATTTAATCGCAACGGCGACCACAACCGCGGGAAAATCCATCGGCGAAATATCGACGCTTGCCCATCACGAAAAGGAAATACTGTCAGGCGGCAGTTTGGGAATTTCTAGTATTAAAGACGGCAATGTAATTTCATTTTCAAAAGTGCCTTCTACAGGTTGGATTCTCGTTTTTGCCGTGCCGGAGCAAACGGTATACGCGCCTCTTACGGAGCTTCGCGTCGCTTCCGTTGCGCTTGCGATACTTGGTCTTCTCCTTGTGCTTTTAATGTTTAAGCTCTGCATTAGATTTTCGGACGATATAGTTACAAGCGTATCCGCCGTAGAAAAAAGGGCGGCGGAAATAGCTACGGGAAATCTTGCTTTTTCGGATTTGCCGATACGGACAAATGACGAAATCGGCGAACTTACGGCGGCGTTTAACACGATGACAAGGGATTTAAGGAATCTTGTCGGCAAAACAAAAGAAGCGGCGGCGGGAGTTGCCTCGTCGTCGAAAGATTTATTGAAATATGTTGAACAAAACGCGGAATCCACTAGAGAAATCGCGAGTTTAGCCAGCAAAGTGGCGGCGGGAATGGCAAAGCAAAAAGAAGACGTATTTGAAACGGCGGGACACGTAGACGCGGCTTTTTCCGATATGGACGATTTAGGAAGACGCGTTGAAGCGTTGAAAGAAGATATAATGGCGATGGCGGACGGTACGGCGTTTATATTGGAGGATGCGAAAAGCATAGTAACAAACGGCGGCGATGAAGAAATGCTCTCTAAATGTTTCGATTCGCTGTTTGACGCGCTTTCGACTCTATCCCAAAACGCAGAGGAACTTGCGACTTTAACAAGAACCATCGAAGAAAAAACGGGCTACATCATAGACAACATAAATTCAATGGACACGGTGACAAGAGAAACGGCAACAAACGCGGCGACAATAGAGACCGCGACGGAAGCCGAAGAAGCCGCAGTCTTAGACATCGTTGCGAGCGCGGAGGCTATGGACAATCTCGCAAAAGATTTAAGCGAAAACGCGGCTAGGTTTAAGCTTTGAAAACCGTTCTTTTCTTTCTTTTTCTTATAAGAAAAAGAATTTTAATATAAAAATAAAACATATAACATTAGGGCGTGTTGGTAAACCCCGCCAACGCGCTTTGACGGCTATTTTGCCGTCTGAACTGCGTCAGAAAAAACTCGACGTAGCCTAGCTACGACTTCGTTTTTTCTTCCTTGTCAAACGACAAAATCTCTCGTCACATCACGCCGTCAGGAGTTTACCAACACGCCCTAGAAAGACTAATCAATAGAGTTTATTAAAGTTTTTTCTTTCTCTTTTTTCTTTGTTACTTTCTTTTTGCTCTTTCTTTTTTTCCCTCCGCAAGGGAGGACAGGCAAAAAAGAAAGAGCAAAAAGAAAGTAAGGTTAAAAAAAAAACGCATAGCGTAATTGAGAGTACGCTATGCGTTTTTTATTTAATAAATCGTGTTCTCATAAAAAGCGTAACAAAAAAAATTACCGCGCCGGTTAAAACTATCGCCGCGCCTGCGGAAGTATTCATATAATACGCGCCTATAAGCCCTATAACGCCGCTTAAAAGGGCGAAAACTACGGAAGTGAGAGAATAGCTTCGTATGTTGTTGGTGACGTTTCTCGCGGACGCCGCGGGAAGCACCAAAAGCGAATTTATGAGAAGAATACCCACCCATTCTATGGACATCGCAACCGTAACGGCAAGGACGCTTGCGAATATTCCTTCGTACAGAACCGAAGATATTTTCCTGCTCCTCGCTATCTGCGGACTAACGGTAGAGAGCAAGAGTTTATTAAATATTTTACCCCATAATAAAACCACAACGATAAAAAAAACAAAAAGAGCGTATATTTCGTTTACGGATATGGCGAGTAAATCGCCGATTAAAAAATTCGCAAACTTTTGAAATCCGCCGCCAACGCTCATAATCGCAAGCCCTAAAGCTATAGCCGCAGAAGAAAACACGCCTATAACCGTATCCGCCTCCATTTTGCTCTTGTTTTTTATATATGTGACCAAAAGCGCGAATATGACGGAAAACACGAGAAGCGAAACTTTAGGCGAAAGCAAACCGACAAGAGAACCTACGGCGATACCCGTAAACGCGCCGTGACCCAAGGAATCCGAAAAAAACGCCATTTTGCTCTGCACAACCATAGAGCTTAAAAGCCCAAAAATCGGCGTTATCAAAAAAATCGCGACAAACGCCCTTTGCATAAACGCAAAACTTGCCCATTCAAAGGGCAACGCTCCTATGACGGAATAAAAATTTTCCAATATCACACCTCTGATTTTCCGAAAACTTTTTTAAATTCTCCGCTTGCAAATACCTCTTCCGGCGAGCCGACGATTTTAAGTCCCCTATTTAACAGCGCGACTTTATCCGCGTATTTTGAAAGCATCTCCAAATCGTGAGACACCAAAATTATCGCAATGTCTTCCGTTTCACGAAGTTTTGTCACCGTTTCGTAAAAGAGTTCGCGTCCTTCAAAATCAACGCCCGACACAGGTTCGTCCAAAAGCAGGAGGTTAGGGAGCGGCTCCAGCGCGAGAGAGAGGAGGGCGCGTTGAAGTTCGCCGCCCGAGAGCGCGCCCAAGCGTCTGTTTATCAAATGTTCGGCTTGCGCGCGTTTTAGAGCCGCTTTCGCCCTTTCCCTTACGCTGTTTTTTGTATAAAACCAAACGGGAAATTCGGTGAACGCCGCCGCGAATAAATCGAGCACGCTCATAGGCGCGCTTTTGTCAAAGAGGAGTTGTTGCGGCACATAGCCTATAACGGGCTTTTTCGTCTTTTTGCCCTTAGCGTCCACAAAAGAAAGTTTGCCGCTATGCGGAATTTCTCCCAAAATCGCACGCAAAAAAGTGCTTTTCCCCGCGCCGTTAGCCCCAATAATCGCGGTAAGTTCGCCGCAATGTATATGAAGGTTTACGTTTTCAAATACTTTAAGTTCGCCTAAAGTTACCGAAAAATTTTCGATTTTAGTGCAACAAAAATCGCCGCAACCGTTATCCGAGCCGTGATGCAATATTTTTTTCAACAATGTGTTTCTCCAAATAAATAATGGGCATCTCTAAAAACCTTACTTTCTTTTTTCTCTCTTTCTTTTGAAAAAGAAAGAGAGAAAAAAGAAAGTAACAAAGAAAAAAGAGAGAAAGAAAACTTTATCAGTTTAAAACTTGAATTTAAACATTACACTTTTATATTTTTATATTAAAATTCTTTTTCTTTCTTTTGCTTCTTTTCTTTCTTTTTCTTATAAGAAAAAGAAAGAAAAGAAGGGTTTTTAGAGGTTACCTAATAATATTATAACACATTTATATTCGCTATTTTAAACCGTTTTCCTACTTACATTACAAAAAAATCGTATTCTTGCGTATTTGCAAGAATACGATTTTTTTACGCCAACAAGCTAAGCACGCTCGAGCTGTTTTGATTCGCTTGCGAGAGCATCGCTTGAGCGGACTGCGCCAATATGTTGTATTTTGTGTATTCCGTCATTTCTTTTGCCATATCCGCGTCCCTTATTACGCTTTCGGACGCTTTTGCGGTTTCAATTTTGTTTACGATGTTGTTTTCGCTTAATTTCAAACGTTGAATTTCAGAGCCTATCAAAACGTTTGCGTTTGTAAGATACAGTATTCCCTTGTCTAAAATGCCGTTTGGCTCCTTATCGTCTCCTTCGGGATTTTGCCTTACTCCTAAAAGTTTGTCACGCATTTCTTTTGTCATAACATTAAAATCTTCCGCGATGTTTTCGCTCTTATCGTAATCCAATACTCTATCGAGGGTGGTTTGCGGAAGTTTTAAAAAAATTCTTCTGTTTGCGTGAGGTCCGTCGTGAATTACAAAATCTTTTGCTATTACGCTTGCCGTATACTCTTCCTCTTTCCAAATTTCTTCCCGATACGCTTCAACATCGTCTATAACGCCGTCCGCGATTTTCCACCAACCTTTGGTTTCGTCGAGTCCGCCGCCTTTTCCCATAAGGTGATCGTACTGGACGGACGTAAGTTCGTTGGTTCTTTTGTCGTAAAGACGCAACGTAGCCGTATTGGGATTTGCTTCCACTCGCAAATTATGGTTGAATTTTGAGGACGCTCCCGAAAGAATCGGCTCCGCTTGCTCGTAAAAAGCTCTTACGACGTCGCCGCCGTTTTGGCACCCCGATATGTCAATGCGAATGGTTTTTATTTCGTTTTTGCCATCTTTTCCCACAGGTTTTGACGCCTCAAATTCGGGGTCCTGCTCGCCCGTAAAAATAAAGTTCCACCACTCGTTTTCATCAGTGGCGCAATACACCCTAAACCCTTTATCAATAAGAGAGCTTGGACTTTTGTTGCTAAAATCAATGTCCGTATAACGAAGCCTTCCCGCTTCTCTTGCGGCGATTTTTTCGCTGTTTCCGGGCTCGCCTATGTTTTTTGCGCGTATTTCTAGTCCCGTATCCGTCGTGGTTGCGGTATAAGGAGAAAGAGAATCCTTTAAAAAATCCTGCAACGCTTCAACATTATTTCCTTTAGTCTTGGAGAGCTTTCTTAAATCGTTCAAATTAAGTCTGTAAGTCGACATCGCGGTAAGCGTTACGCTGGGCGAGGTTTCATAATCGTCAAAGCTTATCGTTCCGTAAGAGAAATTCAAACTCTTGCCGTATAATTCCGCGATAACGCTTTCTATATCGTCCGTATCGGAAAAATTCATATCAAACGTAGCGTAAGTAGCGTCCGTTGCGCTCTCAACCGTAGTGACTCCCGAAAGATTTAAAGGCGTAATCCGGGAATAGTTAATTGTTTCTGTTCTATCCTTCCCTGCAGGTTGTGTTTCCTCTGTTATGGAATAATTTATGTTGCTTGATACGGCTTCTATCGAGTAATTGTTGCCCTTGGCGCCGCCGTAAGAGTCACCGTCCGTTACGACTACGTTTGAAAGTCCTTTACTTAAATCTACGACTAGCCCCGCCGCCGGAACGGACCCTCTGTAGTTTATTCCCACTCGAACAATTTGCGGGTTTGTATTGGAGTCGTCATCGCCTTTGATAAATTCATAGGAGTCTTTTCCTTCAACAAATTGCAGGTAAACGTCGCTTTTGCCATGCAGTTTTACGGTAGAGCCGGCGGTCGCCGCCGATAAATCGACCGTAGCGGACGCTCTTTTTCCGGGAGTTCCGGGGTCAACCTCAACTTGTTTTTCTTCATATTCGATTTTTTTATCAACGTCGCCGCCATTGTCCTTCGGTACCAATATTGTTTCGTATGTGGGAGCGACTCCGTTTGACCCGCCCGACAAAGTTTTGGGAAGATCCGAAAAATTCGTTGACGTTACGTCTAAAGTTTTGGTTTTGTTTCCGTATACCGCGTCGGACCCCGGTATCGTTACGGTTTCCGTTGAAGCGGCGCGAGATGAGCCGCTAATTCCCGGATAATTGTTTATGACGCTTGAAAGAGCCGAATTGTCTATTGTTGTAAAGACCAAGGAATTGCCGTTCGCCTCGACGCTATATATACTGTTGTTCCCAACGACTTGTTTTGCCGCAGACGCAACGTCTGCCATAGAAGTTGCTCCCGATATGTTTATAACCGTATGTTCTTTGTATTTTTTATTCGGATCCGTAGAAAATACGTATTTGGTTCTTCCCAATATAAAACCTTTTCCGTCTAATTCTTGAGGAGTCGAATAATTTGACGATAAGTTCATAGTAATAATTTTGGGATCGCCGTCTACGCCGCCCGAAAATTTATTTTCGTCGGAGTTTTCGGATATTCCCAAAACAGAAATCGCTACGGGACTTTTCACGGGCTTTAATGCGTTAAACACGTCAAAAGGTCCTTCCAAATCGTCTAAAACGGGATAATTGTCGGCGATGAGCTTGGCGTCCGTGTTTTTTATGAGTTGAGCTTCGTCAAGTTCTCTCCATTTGTAATCTCCGTAATAAAGCGCAAGACGATGTTGCTTTTGATTTTGAACAGCCGTGGCGTCTCCCGCCAAAAGCCTTCTGCCGTTATAGTTTGTAGTCTGTGCAATGTCTTCCATTTGTTTAAAGCATTGGTCGATTTCTTTTTGAATAATGGCGCGGTCCGCATCGGTATTGCTGTCGTTTGCCGCGTCAAGCACTTTTTCTTTAACCGTCTTTAAGAGTTCAAGCTGTTCCGTCACGCCGCCTTCGGCAACTTTAAGCAGACTTACCCCTGTCTGTACGTTTCTCTCGTTTTGCCCCAAAGAACGAATGAGTTCACGCATTTTTTCGCTAATGGCGTATTCCGCTGCCCCCCCCCCCCCCAGAAATTTTTTCGCCTGTGGAGAGTTTTGCAAGCTGTTTTCCGACTTTGGAGATATTTTTATTAAGCTCGCCCAAAGTCATCTGCGCCGCTGTGTTGTTTAAAATAGTAAAAGCCATAAACTTGCCTTCCCTTCCCCAAAAAAGCGAATTTTATTATTTCATATTAAGTAGGTTTATATTATACTACATCTCACTTAAATTATCGAAAATTTTTTTGAAAAATTAAATTTTATACAAAAAAATCATAAAGATAAATTGTAATGTTCTAAAAATTCCAAAGGAGTACAAACCTTTAATACCGTATCTGAAAAACCTTTTTCATCGCGAGTTATAATCATATCGGCTTTAATGTTTTCCGCGCATACCGCTATAATACAGTCTTCAAAATCGTAAGGTTTTCTATCATAAGCCGTTTTTATGTCCCTTTCGGTGACAGGGCAAATTGTAGCCATTTCAAATATTTTACCGATAGCGTTGTAAGCCGTTTTCTTATCGTGCGTTCTACTTGCGATTATATAATAAATATCATTGATAGATGTAGCCGAAATATATAATTCAACGATTTTTTCAAGTCCAAGTTTCAATATTTCAAAAGACGAATCAAAAAAAGGATATTGTTTTAATATAACATCTATAAAAATATTTGTATCGCATACGACTTTCATATCTTACACCCCGTATTTTGCTTTAAGCCGCTCTCTCCTTATTTCTTTCGCCGTAATGGGCGGAGTCCCCTCCAAAAGTCCCGCAAGATATTCTAACGGCGAACTGTCAGGATTTTTATTTTTCCAAGGCTCTATCGAATTATTTTTATCTTTGCAAACTTTTTCCACAAATTCTAAAACTAATCGCAAATTTTCTTCCGGCACTAAATTTACAAAAGAATGAACTTCTTCCCTTAAAGCAGTCATAATTTTCACCTACTCAACTAAATCCAAAAAACTCTTTTTCGCGATATAAAAACAAAATATCAGATATATAAGCAAAATAACGCAGGGCAAAAACATAATCTCGCCGCTCGTCATAGCCTCTCGAAGGATTACGCTCGTCTGCGTAAGCGGCAAAAGCGAAATAACCGCCGAAATCCCCGCGGGAAGCGCGTTTACCGAAAAAAACGTGCCGCATAAAAATGACATCGGCAGAAGAATATACGTATTCACCTGCCCCATTTCCTCGTAAGTGTCAATTTTCATCGCCGCAAAAAAACCTAACGCGGAAAAGAGCAAACAGTTTACAAATAGCGCAAGCGCGGCAAAAAGCGTTAAATTAACATTCGCGCCGAAGATAAAGGCAAGCAAAAGAAGCACCGCGCTTGATATAAGCCCCCGCGCCGCGCCGCCGAAAATTTTCCCTATTACAAACGCAGTAGGATTCATAGGCGACATTATATATTCTTCCAGACTCTTGTGGTAAATTCTTTCCGCGTGTACAGGCACCGCGCCGTTAAAACTTATGTTCATCGAGTTTAACGCTAAAAGACCGGGCACCAAAAAATCCATATAACCGCCGCTCGCGTCTATATTTCGCCCAAGCCCCCAGCCAAAAGCCACAAGATAGAGTATGGGCGCAACCATCCTGCTTAAAATAAACTTCACCAGCCGCCGTTTTAAGACCAAAAAATCCCGCCCGCAAACAGTCGCTATATCATAAAAAAAATCCGCTAACATTAAAAATCTCCGTTGAAAACTAAAACCTTACTTTCTTTCTTTTCTCTCTTTTTTGTAAAAAAGAGAGAAAAGAAAGAAAGTAACAAAGAAAGAAAAGAGAGAAAAAACTTTACTAAACTCTATTGATTAGTTTTTCTATATTGCTTTTTATATCAAAATTCTTTTTTGCCGGTGCCTTTGGGTATTCAAGAAAAAGAAAGAAAAGTACGGTTTTTAGAAGTTAAATGCAAAAATACGTCCTCTAAATTCGTCTTTCGTACTCTCGCTTCTTCAACGTCAAGCCTATGATAAAATTCTTTTGCTTCCGCGCGAGTTTTAAAGAATTTTATATCTTCTTCCCATTCCACCGCGTAGCCTCCGAGCGCGTCCATTAAAACTTTCGGCTCGTCAAGGGCGACAAGTTTGCCTTTATCTAATATCGCCACTCTATCCGCTAAAATTTGCGCTTCTTCTATGTAATGAGTGGTTAAAAAAATCGTAGTGCCTTCTTTTTTCAGATTTTTCAAAAGCTCCCATATTCTGCGGCGCACGTTTGGGTCCAGCGCAACCGTAGGCTCGTCCAAAAAAAGAATTTTCGGGCGATGCATCAGCGCGCGGGCGATAATAAGCCGCCGCTTCATACCGCCGGAGAGCGTCTTTGTAAATCTGTCGCTTATTTCCGTAAGTTCCATATATTTTAGAAGTTCTTCCGCTCTCCGCTCTATTTCTTTCTTATCCATACGGAAAAGTCTGCCGTGCAATCGTAAGTTTTCCCTTGCCGTAAGCTCTTGGTCAAAGTTTATATGCTGCGGCACGACTCCTATAATTCGCTTTATTTCCTCTTTTGCGGAAGTTATCTCCTGTCCCTCGAAAAAGATATTGCCGGAAGTGGGTTTTAAAGCCATAGTAAGCATTTTTAGCGTCGTGGTCTTTCCCGCGCCGTTTGGCCCTAAAAGCGCGAAAATCTCGCCGCTTTCAGCCGTGAAACTTAAGCTGTTCACCGCGATTTTTTCGTAATTTTTCCCTTTAAATACTTTTACAAGATTTTGAAGCTCTATCATAGAGCCAAAACCTCCAAATCGTCCGGTACGAAAACGTTGCCGAAGGTATAATACTTCTTCGCCTCGCTCGTGTATTTTTCTTTTCTGCGCTCCATATCCTTGTCTTCGGTGTGATACAACACGAGATTTTTCACCTGCAATTTTTCCGCTATTTCGCTTGCATCCTTCACCGTGCTGTGATTTTTTTCGTAAGGCTTAAAAATTTCCCTGTCCTCATACATACAAAAAGCCTCCGAGAGAAGCCAATGAACGCCTTTGGCGTATTTTTCGCAAATGGGGTTATACGGCTCGTCGCCAAGGCAACAAAGCCTGAGTCCGTCCGCAAAATCTAACCTATAGCCGAATTGTTTCGCTTTTTTAGACTCTATGTCAAAAGCGGTGAGTTTCATATTTAAAAGTTCAAGTTCTTCGCCGTCTTTTATCTCGCGTATTATGATATTTTTGCCGATATTGTCGAAATCCTTCGCCTTTAGCGTAAGTTTGCACATAGTAAGGAGCATATCTTTTGCTACGTCGTGCGTGTAAACGGTAAAAACGCCGTCGTACTTGCCCGCGTTCATAAGCGAGGCGATTTTTCGAATAACCCAAATTACGCCTAAAATGTGATCCGTATGCCCGTGAGTCAAAAAGAGGTGATGTATATTTTTAAAATTCGCGCCGGCAAATTCAAGCTGGCGCAAAATGCCGTTTCCTCCGCCGCCGTCCGTAAGAAAAATCTCGCCGTCCTCCATTTGAATATAAAAAGCGGTGTTAAAGCATCGGGTAACCATAGCGTTTCCCGTGCCAAGCATAACAAGTTCTCTCATAGTATCAATCCTTTCGCTATGTTTTATCTTGTTATTCGCGATTTTACGTAATTTTTCCTACCGAACGTAAAAAATATTTTGCAAAAAATTAAAACAGAGAGCGTATTATCATCTCTACAAAACCTTGAAATTAAAGGCTTTTTAGGGGTTATAAAGTTTTTTTATGCTTCTATCAATTTCTTGTATTTTACACTTTTGTTAAAAGAGTCTATAATGCAAACTGTCGAAAGGAGATAACAAAAAACTTCGACAGCAAAACAAAGTAAAAAATATTTTTTATATATTTTAGGAGTGGTAATTATGATAAATGTATTAAACGATGTTATGGAAAATTTCGTTGAACTTTTGGAAAACGCCGCGGGCGAATTTGAAACTTTTAACAAATAATTTTGATGAATTTTAGGAGTGAGAATTATGTTAAACGTATTAAACGATGTTATGGAAAATTTCGTTGAACTTTTGGAAAAAGCGGCAAGCGAATTTGAATTTTTTAACAAATAATTTTGATAGAGTTTTTAGGAGTTGATACTTATGTTTACGATTTTAATGGATGTTGTTATAGTCGGTGTCGCTGCAAGCGTTATGACACTTTTAAACAAAACGGCGAAATAATTTTGCTTAAACTTCGTTAAATTTAGGAGTGATTACAATGTTAAATGTATTAAATGATGTAATGGAAAATTTCGTAGAACTTTTAGAAAACGCCGCAGGCGAATTTGAATTTTTCAACAAATAAATTAAAAACAAACAATAAAAAAAGAGGCTGCAACAAGCCTCTTTTTTTGTTGTTATTTTTATTAAAGTTTTCTTTCTCTCTTTTCTTCTTTTTTACGCGGCAACTACAGAAATTTTTTTTATTCTCGCTCTATCCATAGCGAGTACTTCAAAAGTGAACTTTTCCCACTGTACTTTTTCGCCGCGTTTTGGAATGTAGCCAAAAAGCGCGGTAACAAAACCGCCCATGGTTTGAAAATGCCCTCTGTCCTCTTTGGGAAGCGTTTCTATTTCAAAATATTCCTTAAATTCGTCTATCGGGCAAAGCCCGTCAAGCGACCATTCCTTTTCGTCTTTTTTAGAAATGGAAAACGCTTTTTGCTCCTCGTTCGGTTTATCTTCGCCGATTAGTTTTAAGAGTATGTCGTTTAGCGATATAAAACCGACTACGCCGCCGTATTCGTCGATAACGAGCGCTTCGTTCTTCTCTCCGCTTTGAATTTTTTCGATTACGCGAAGAGCTTCCATAGAACGAGGAATTGTCATAGGTTTACGCACAAAATCTTTTAGATGAACGGTTTCTTTCGCCAAAAGAGAAGAAAGCAAGTCTTTGGCGTATATAAATCCCGCGTTTTCGTCAAGACTCCCAAAACCTGCCGGAAATACGAAATCAGGATTTTCTTCGATTTTTTTAAAATTGATTTTATCGCTATCCTCCAAATCAAGCCAAAGCATCTGCGTTCTCGGCGTCATTAAAGAATAAGCAGTTTGGTCGCCGAGACTAAAAATGCTTTCAACCATATCTTGCTCGGCTTTTTCTATCGTGCCGTCTTCCGTGCCCTGCTCGATTAAATCTTTTACCTCGTCTTCCGTAACGGTTTCTTCAAAGTCCGCGTTAAATCCGAAAAAGAGAAGTATGTTTTTCGATAAACCGGAAAAAAGATTTATAATAGGTCGCGAAATCATCAATAGAATACTCATCACGCGTTGATAGCGTAAGAGATATTTTTCGGGGCGCATCTGCGCTATTTTTTTCGGTAAAAACGCGCCCAAAAGTATCAAAACAAACGTGGTTCCGCAAATATTTAAAACGAGGGAAATTATATACGAATTAGGCAAAAAAGAGAGTTTTTCCGAAAGATACGGCGCGCTTATTAAACCCGCGATAAGCCCCGCCACAATGCCAAGCATCATCATCAAAATTTCAGTCAAAAGCGACGCGTCTTCTTGACTGTCCAAAAGTTTTAAAGCCGCGTTCCTCTCTTTTTTGTCGGTATGTTTTTCTATAACGCTTTTTTTGGCGTTTATTATCGCGCTTTCAGCTAAAGACAAAAAAGCCGCGAGCGCGGTTATAACCACAGCCGCCATTATAAAAAAACTCGGATTTGCGCTCAAAAATTACACTTCCTTCGTAAATATTTTATTTACTTACTTTCTTTTGGTAACCTCTAAAAACCCTTCTTTTCTTTCTTTTTCTTATATACCCAAAGGGCACAGGCGAAAAAGAAAGAAAAGAAGCAAAAGAAAGAAAAAGAATTTTAATATAAAAATATAAAAGTGTAATGTTTAAATTTAGATTTTAAGCTGATAAAGTTTTCTTTCTCTCTTTTTTCTTTGTTACTTTTTAGAATTTCTTATCGGTTTACCGATTAGAAATTCTTATACTCTTGAGTGCTTTTTTCTCTCTTTCTTTTTCCCTCCGCAAGGGAGGACAGGCAAAAGAAAGAGAGAAAAAAGAAAGTAAGGTTTTTAAAGATACCCTTTTCTCTTTTTTACCAATCGCCGTTACCGTTGGTTATTACAATGCTTCCTCTTATGCCGCTGTTGTTATTATATTTAGTTCTTGTTTTTGTCGGGATTTTTGCTATTACTATATTTTTAGTGTCTGCGATTTGCGCCGATATGTAAGTCGGCGTTCCCGCCAACGTTTTCTCTTTTTTTACGTCAAAAGAGCCGCGATGTACTACGGTTTCTTTCGCCGGATAAACCTCGTCTTGAATAGCCTCGGTATAAGCAATATCTTGCGACCATTTTTGCAAAATATTTCCTTTTTCGCCTAAAATCGCAAGCTCGTAATTTTGCCCCGTTTTATGAGTTACCGTATAAGGCGAATCGGTTAAGTTTGTGACTTCAAAAGTGACGACATATTTTCCGTTTTTTACTTCAACGATAAGTTCCTGCATTAAAACCCCGTCGGTAAACGCCGCGTAAGACGAGCCGTCTCGAACGGTTTCTTCGCCTCCGCCGCCCGTGCCTATCGGGAAGGATATTCCGATCCCCGTGCCGACTCTTGCAAAAGCTACGGTCGGAAGAATAAGCAAAAATAGCGTTATAAACAATTTTTTCCACATAATTTTCACCTCACCGATTTCAAAAACTCTAAATCTTCCTTTGACAATTCCGCGTTTTTTAATAAATCGGGACGCAATTTTTTTGTGCGTTTCAAGGCTTCTTTACGCCTAAACTCGCGAATTTTTGCGTGATCTCCGGAAAACAGCACTTCAGGCACTTTCATATCCCTAAATTCCCTTGGTCTCGTGTATGTGGGATAACCTAAAATTCCCTCGTAAAACGAATC
This sequence comes from Selenomonadaceae bacterium, assembly GCA_017635875.1. Taxonomy (GTDB): domain Bacteria; phylum Bacillota; class Negativicutes; order Selenomonadales; family Selenomonadaceae; genus RGIG9201. The sequence goes on from JAGBKP010000207.1 coordinate 19,013, forward strand.
CGTAATAGGAGACTCTTCAGAGCCTAAAACACCGGGGAGCATTCTTGCGACGGCGTCCGCTATCACCATAGCGGGAAGTTCGCCGCCCGTTAAAACGTAATCGCCTATTGAAAGCGATTCGTCCGCAAGACTTCGCACTCTTTCGTCAAATCCCTCGTAATGACCGCAAATAAATATTAAGCTGTCGTATTTTGAAAGCTCTATCGCCTTTTTCTGCGTAAACTTTTCTCCGCATGGATCCATCAAAAGCGCGCGGGAATTTTTCGCGCCGCTTTGTTCCTTTATGTTTTCAACCGCCAAAAAGAGCGGCTCCGGCTTTAACACCATACCGCTCCCGCCTCCAAAGGGTATATCGTCCACTTTTTTATGCTTGTCGAAAGCAAAATCGCGAAAATTCGTAAAATGCACGGACAAAATCCCGGCGTCTATCGCGCGTTTTAATATGCTTGAATTAAAAACGCCTTCGCACATTTCGGGAAAAATCGTAACAATATCCATTCTCATTTCTCTAGCGTCTCCATTTCGGCTAAATCCACAACCATTCTTTTTCCCGAAACATCTATTTCCTTTACGACTTTTTTCAGCGCGGGTATTAAAAGCTCTTTTCCGTCCTCGTTTTTCGCTTCATACACATCGTTGCTCCCCGTCTTAAGAACGTTCACGACTTCGCCCAAGCGGTTATTTCTCGTATCGTACACGTTAAGCCCGATTATGTCGAAGGTATAATATTCGCCTTCCGCGAGCGGCGCGGCGTCTTTTTTATCGACGGTTAAAAGCTTTCCCCGAAGGAGAGACACCTCCTCCGGGGAATTTATATTTTGGAATTTGATTAAAACGGATTTTGAATCTTCCCTCACGGAATCTACCCTAAAAATCCTATCTCCTACCGCGATTTCTTCCATACCGAAAAATCTTTCGGGAAAATCCGTAAGCGATATTATTCGCGCTTCCCCTTTTAAGCCGTAAGCCTTACCGATTTTTCCGACGATTATCCTATCCTCTGATAGCGATGACTTTGTCATCTTCCACCAACACTTCCATATTCATAACGTCTCTCATATCGTCGCCGATTTTGATTTCTACCTGCCTATCGAGCGTGCCCTGCTCGATTTCCGCGCCAAGCCCCAGCTTTTCAATCGTAGACTTTTCCTCCAAAGCTCCCGCGCGGTATTCTTCTCTCTTATTTCTTTCCATCTCAAAATGATTTCGTATCGCCATAAGTTCATTATGACCTTCCGGCGTATTTTCGTCCGGGTTTACTTCTTTTAAGACTCTTTGTTCTTCCAAATTCAGTTGCTGTATTTCATACTCCGCCTGCTTTAAATTGTTCGCTAAATTCTCCAAGAGTTTCTTTCTCAAATTTTCCGTGAGTTTCGCCTTAATCGTGACAGGCACGGTTACTTTTATCGAATCCATAAATTTCCTCCTAATTTTATATTAAACGGCATATTCCTTCTTTCTTTTCTTTTTCTCTCTTTTTTGAAAAAAAGAGAGAAAAAGAAAAGAAAGAAGCAAAGAAAAGAAAAAGAGAGAAAAAACTTTAAAAATTTTTTAAGTCACACTATATCGGCTTTGCCTTTTCTAATTTTTTTAAAATAAAAGCAGACCCTCTTTATTCGGGGGTCTGCGCAGAAGATTTTTCGTCTAAAATCTCGACGAGTACGCGTTTGTTTTCCTTCATCGACGCGGCTTTTACGACGGAGCGAATAGCTTTTGCGATTCGTCCGCCTTTACCGATAACTTTTCCCATATCGCTTTCCGCGACTTTTAATGAAACTACTTCAGTTCCGTCTTCGTTTACTCTTTCTTCCGTCTTTACGGCTTCGACATCGTCCGCCAAAGCCTTTGCGATAGTTTCTACTAATTCTTTCATAAGTTCTCCCTACGATTTCCTCGATTATTTCTTACTATCTGCAAACTTCTTCATTATACCTTGCTTTTTAAGAATAGAACGCACCGTATCGGTAGGCTGCGCGCCTTTATTCATCCAGTCCATTACTTTTTCTTCATCGACATTTACGGGCGCGTCTTTCTTAGTCGGGTCATAATTCCCCAAAATTTCAATAAAACGTCCGTCGCGAGGCGCGCGAGAATCCGCCACCACTATGCGATAAAACGGGTTTTTCTTAGCTCCCATTCTGTTTAAACGTATCTTTACCGCCATCTTTATCACCTCCTTTAATGGGGTTATTTTACTTTTTTCTTTTCTCTCTTTCTTTTGAAAAAGAAAGAGAGAAAAGAAAAAAGTAACAAAAAAGAAAAGAGAGAAAGAAAACTTTATTAAACTCTATTGATTAGTTTTCTTGCCATTGTTTTTATATTAAAATTCTTTTTCTTTCTTTTGGTACTTTTCTTTCTTTTTCTTATAAGAAAAAGAAAGAAAAGTACGGTTTTAAGAATTTTTATTTAAAAAACGGCAATTTCATACCTGCAAAGGGGTTAAAACCTTTTTTGCCCGCTTTTTGTTTCATTTTCTTCATCATTTTGCGCATGTCGGCGAATTGTTTTAGAAGGCGGTTCACGTCTTGCACCCTTGTGCCGCTGCCCGCGGCTATCCGCTTTCTTCTGCTGCCGTTTACTATGCCAATGTCCGCGCGTTCTTTTTTGGTCATAGACTTTATTATGGCTTCCATTTGACGCATTTCTTTGCTGTCAAAATCCATATCTTCGGGAAGTTTGTCTTTTATTTTGCCAAGACCCGGGATCATACCCAAAATGCTCTGCATAGAGCCTAATTTTTTTACTTGCTGAAGTTGATCTAAAAAATCGTCTAACGTAAAATCGTTTTTCTTGATTTTATCGCCGAGTTTTTTGGCTTCCTCCATATCAAAAGCGGCTTGCGCTTTTTCAACGAGAGAGAGCACATCGCCCATACCCAAAATGCGTGACGACATTCTGTCCGGGTGAAAAATTTCAAGCGGCTCGATTTTTTCGCCCATACCCAAGAATTTTATGGGAACGCCGGTTACCGCTTTTATGGAAAGAGCCGCGCCGCCTCTTGCGTCGCCGTCCATTTTTGTGAGGATTACGCCGTCTAGCCCCAAGGAATCGTTAAAAGCTTTGCCGACGTTCACCGCCTCTTGACCCGTCATAGCGTCTACCGCAAGAAGTATTTCGTGGGGTTTTACCTCTTTTTTTATATCCTTAAGCTCTTGCATTAACTTTTCGTCTATCTGCAAGCGTCCGGCGGTGTCTATTATGATAACGTCGTTTGCGTGACTTTTGGAATACGCTATCGAATTTTTCGCTATAGCAACGGGATTTTCGCCGTCAAGGGAAAAAACGGGAATATCAAGCTGTTTGCCCAAAACCTGCAGCTGTTTTATTGCGGCGGGACGATAGATGTCTGCCGCGACTAAAAGCGGGTGCTTCCCCTGCTTTTTCAGCGTGAGCCCAAGTTTTCCCGCGCTTGTAGTCTTACCCGCGCCTTGAAGACCTACAAGCATTATTACGGTAGGAGGCTGCGGACTTATGTTAAGACGGCTCCCCGCACCACCCATAAGCGCAGTGAGCTCTTCGTCGACTATTCTTATTACGACTTGCGCAGGGGTGAGGGTTTCTAATATTTCTTTGCCGACGGCGCGTTCTTTTACTTTTGCTATAAAATCTTTGACAACGGCAAAATTGACGTCAGCCTCGAGAAGAGCGAGCCGCACTTCTCGCATAGCTTCGTTTACGTCGTCTTCGGTGAGTTTGCCGTGATTTTTCAGTTTTTTAAAAGCCGTCTGCAAGCGTTCGGATAAACTCTCAAAAATCAAAGCCTTTCCTCCAATTCGTTTAATTTTTCCGTTAAAAACATTCTGTCCGTTTCTTTAATATCCATAGAAAAAATTTTTTCTTTGAAGTCCGAAATAATCTTTTCATTTAAAGTTCTGTTTTTTACAAGCGATAATTTATCTTCAAAAAATTTCAGCGCGTCCGCGCTTTTTTTTAACGCGTCGTGGGCAGCTTGACGGGAAATATCGAGTTCTTCGCCGATTTCCGCAAGCGAATAATCCAATAAATAGTGCATATTAACGATTTCTCTCTGACGGTCTTTTAAAAGAGAACCGTACATATCAAAAAGTTTCGCGATGTAAACTCTGTCCTCCAAAACCGTCACTTCCAATCGCAAAGTATTATAACAACGATTGAAAAAGCTGTCAAGCAAAAAGTTTTACAGGTATGCGTCTATGTTAATCACAAAATAAAAAAACATAGACAGAAAACATTATATATGATAAAATACGTTAAAATACGCTTGTATGTTCAATCGCAAGGAGTTTTTGTTATGCATATAGAGTTTTCTTAAAGAGCTTTCCTATGGTTATGGGAGAGTTCTTTTTTTATGCGGGGAGTGAATTTTATGGGCGACATATCGCTTAAATCTAGAGATTGCATAGGGCTTGCGGATTTTTCCGCAGAGGAAATTCGATATATTTTAAATACTGCGAAAGATATGAAGAATAAATTACATCAAGACGTAAAAAAATTCGACATACTTCGCGGAAAATCCATTGTAACGCTTTTTTACGAGCCGTCCACAAGGACGCGCACCTCTTTTGAGCTTGCGGGAAAATATTTGGGAGCGGACGTGGTGAATATCACTTCAAGTTCGTCCAGTATCGTAAAAGGCGAGAGTTTAAGGGACACGCTCTACACGATTTCCGCTATGAATGTGGACGCCATCGTTATGCGCCATAAAGCGGAAGGCGCGGCGGCGTACGCGGCTAAAGTCGTAGACCCCGTTATAATAAACGCGGGCGACGGCGCGCACGCGCACCCTTCGCAGGGGCTTTTGAATTTGTTTACGATAGAAGAACACAAGGGCAAACTCGCGGGGTTAAAAGTCGCGATTATCGGCGATATTTTGCACAGCCGCGTGGCGAGAAGCGACATAGCCGCCATGACGAAAATGGGGATAGAGCTGCACTTGGCGGGACCGAAAACCTTAATGCCGAGATTTTTAGAGGAACAGGGAATTTTTGTACATGACAGAATAGAGGACGCCATAAAGGACGCGGACGTAATCGAAGTGTTGCGCATACAATTAGAGCGTATGAAGGGCGGGCTTTTCCCAACCACGCGCGAATACGCGAGAATTTTCGGGCTTAACGCGGATAGGCTGAAATTAGCAAAGGACGACGTGCTTGTGCTTCACCCCGGACCTATGAACAAGGGTTGGGAAATTTCAAACGAAGTGGCGTATTCCTTAAATTCCGCGATACAAGAGGAAGTCGAAAACGGAGTAGCCGTAAGAATGGCGTTATATACTCTGCTCCTTACGGGAGGCGAAAATAAATGAAAACGGTTTTTAAAAACGGACGAATAATAGACCCCAAAAACAATATGGATAAAATTTCGGATATTCTTGTCGAAAACGGAAAAATCATAAGAATAGCGGAAAACATCGAGGAAAGCGATGCGGAAACGATAGACGCGACAAATAAAATCGTCGCGCCGGGGCTTATCGATATGCACACCCACTTCAGAGAGCCGGGGCAAGAGGCTAAAGAAGATTTTTTATCCGGCTCCAAAGCGGCGGTCGCGGGAGGTTTTACCAGAATAGCGACAATGCCGAACACAAATCCTGCGGTGGACACCGCCGCTCTCGTGCGTTCGCTTAAAGAGCGCGCGGACGAAGTCGCAAAAGCGCATATAGAGATAATAGGCGCGGTGACGAAGGGACAAAAGGGAGAGGAACTCGCCGAACTTTTAGATATGACAGAAGCCGGCGCGATAGCCTTTTCGGATGACGGGCATTACATAGACAACGCAAAAATTCTCTTAAACGCGCTGGATTATCTTTCCATAACGGACAAAATAATCATAAGCCACGCGGAAATCACGGAACTTGTCGAAGGCGGCGCGATGAACGAGGGCAAAGTCAGCGCAAAGTTAGGGCTTGCGGGGAGGCCTTCCGTTGCGGAAGATATAGCGGTTATGCGCGATATTATGCTCGCGGAATACGCGAACGCGAGAATACATATAGCGCACATCAGCTCTAAAAATGCGGTAAACATCGTGCGAGAGGCGAAAGCGCGCGGAGTAAAAGTAACGGCGGAGGTTACGCCGCAGCACCTCACTATGACGGAAGACACGGTGGATTTTACGGATTCGTCGACAAAGATAAACCCGCCGCTAAGAACGGCGGAGGACAGAGACGCGCTGCTCGCGGGGCTTAAAGACGGCGCGATAGATATGATAGTAACGGATCATTCCCCTCATGCGCCGGAAGAAAAGGACAGGGAATACATCTATGCCCCAAGCGGCTTTCCGGGACTTGAAACGTCTCTCGGCGTACTCTTGACGGATTTGTACCATACGAACAAAATGGACATAAAGGATATTATAGAGCGTATGACCGCCGCGCCCGCGAAAATTTTCAATATAGACGCGGGCGAACTTTCGGTCGGAAGCGTTGCGGATATTACGCTGATTGACCCGAATTTTGAATGGGTTGTCGATGAAAAGAAATTTTACACGAGAGGCAGTCATTCGCCCTTTGTCGGCAGGAAGCTCACGGGGAAGGCGGCTCTTACGATGGTTGAGGGTAAAGTTGTGATGAAGGACGGAAAAGTTTTGTAAGAGGCGAATTATATGACCTTTCAAATGAAGATTTACGAGGAAAGAGAAGAAGCAAAAGAGGAAGCAATAAAAGAAACTCTTTTCAACAATATAAAAGCCCTCGTTCAAAAAGAAGGCTGGAGTTTTGAAAAAGCCTTTGATGTTTTGGGGGTTTCGCCGGAAAATAGAGTATTGTTTTTAAAAAATATGCAAAAAACAACGCTAATGAATTAAGAGGTGAACATATTGCGAGGAAAACTTGTATTAGAGGATAAAAGCGTATTTTACGGCGAGCTTATCGGCAGTTCTACCGTTGGCGAAGTCGTGTTTAATACGGGAATGACGGGGTATCAGGAGATTTTAACAGACCCGTCGTACGCTCGGCAGATTATAACGCTTACATATCCTATGATAGGAAATTACGGAGTGTCTAAAAGTTTTAACGAATCGCGAAAATCTTTCGCGGGCGGCTTTATAATCGGCGAACTCTGCGAAGAAGGCTCAAGTTGTACATACGAAGAATCTTTGCAAGATTTTTTGCAGAGGGAAAAAATTCCTTGTTTGTACGGCGTTGATACGAGGGCGCTTACGAGAAAAATCCGCTCCGCCGGCACTATGAAAGGCGCGATAGTTGCGGAAAACGCGTCGGAAGAAGAAATAAACGCGGCTCTTTTAAAGCCCTTGGTAACGGACGTTGTAAAAGAAGTTACAACGGATAAAATCTATACCATAGAGCCTTACGAACTAAAAGAGGAAATACTTATAAAGCGTGGCAAGAAGGATTTTACCCCTCACGTCGTAGCTATGGATTTTGGGGTGAAGCAAAATATTTTGCGCAGTCTTTCGTCATTGGGCGCAAAACTTACCGTTGTCCCCGCGACCGCTAAAGCGGAAGAGATTTTGGCGCTAAACCCCGACGGTGTGTTTCTCTCAAACGGTCCGGGCGACCCGAAAGACGTCGGCTACGCTATTGAGGAGATAAAGAAACTTATCGGCACAAAGCCTATGTTTGGTATATGCTTAGGGCATCAACTGCTTGCTCTCGCTATGGGCGCTGATACCTATAAATTAAAATTCGGACATCGCGGCTCCAATCAGCCGGTAAAGGATTTAAAAACCGGCAGAGCGCATATTTCTTCGCAAAATCACGGTTACGCTGTGGACGAAACTACGCTTTACAATTTGCCGCTCGAAGTGACGCATATCTCCATAAACGACGGCACGGTTGAAGGTATGCGGCATAAGGAACTGCCGATTTTTTCGGTGCAATATCACCCGGAAGCGTCGCCGGGGCCTACGGATAATCTGTATCTCTTCGACGAATTTTGGAATTTAATGGAAAAGGGGGCGTAAGCGTTGCCGAAAAAGGAAAATTTAGAAAAAGTGCTCGTAATAGGCTCGGGCCCCATCATCATAGGACAAGCGGCGGAATTTGACTACGCAGGCTCGCAGGCTTGCCGCGCCCTTAAAGAAGAAGGGCTTGAGGTGGTGCTTGTAAACAGCAACCCCGCAACCATTATGACGGATACTCATATAGCCGATAGGGTTTACTTAGAGCCGCTGACTCTTGATTTTTTGGCGGAGATAATCGAAAAGGAACGCCCCGACGGACTGCTTGCGACCTTGGGCGGGCAAGCGGGGCTTAATCTTGCCGTGGAGCTTGCGGAAAACGGCGTTCTTGATAAATTCAACGTAAAACTTTTGGGAACGACCCTTGAAGCCATAAAAAAAGCCGAAGACAGGGAACTCTTCAAGGAAACGATGCAAAAACTCGGCGAACCGATCCCCGAAAGCACAATAGTGGAAGATATTCCTTCCGCCGTAGCGTTTGCAAACGAAATCGGATATCCTCTAATCGTTCGCCCAGCCTACACTATGGGCGGCACAGGCGGAGGCATAGCGGAAAACGAAGAGGAACTTGTCGATATTGTAATCAAGGGTTTAAAGTACAGCCTTATAGGGCAGGTGCTTATTGAAAGAAGCGTCGCGGGCTGGAAGGAAATCGAATACGAGGTTATGCGGGATTCCGCGGGAAACTGCATCACCGTCTGCAATATGGAAAACTTCGACCCCGTCGGCGTGCATACCGGCGATTCCATAGTCGTTGCGCCTAGCCAAACTTTAACGGACAAAGAGTTTCAAATGCTTCGCTCCGCAAGTTTACGCATAATCACGGAACTTGGCATCGAGGGCGGTTGCAACGCCCAATACGCGCTTGACCCAAACAGCGACAGATACTATGTGATAGAGGTAAACCCCCGCGTCAGCCGTTCGTCCGCGCTCGCGTCAAAGGCGACGGGCTATCCGATAGCGAAGGTTTCCGCAAAAATCGCCATCGGCTATACTTTGGACGAAATCGACAACGCCGTAACGGGCAAGACCAAAGCCGCCTTTGAGCCTGCGCTTGATTATCTGGTGGTGAAATTCCCGCGCTGGCCTTTCGATAAATTCGTCTACGCAGACCATACCCTAGGCACGCAGATGAAAGCCACGGGAGAGGTTATGAGCATTGACAGAAGTTTTGAAGGGGCGATTTTAAAAGCGGCGCGTTCGCTTGAAATCGGCGTAAATCGGCTCTATCTCGAAAAATTCGCCGAATACGACGATGAAAAGCTAAAGCGTCAGCTTACGAAGATAAACGACGAGCGGATTTTTGCCATAGCGGAGGCGTTAAGACGCAAAATCGCGGATGTTGACGAAATACACAACATAACCAAAATCGACAAATGGTTCTTGCATAAGATAAAAAATATCGCCGATATTGAACTTCGCTTGCAAAATGAAGAACTGACGGCGGAACTCCTTTTGAAAGCCAAATATTTCGGGCTTGCGGACGTTTCCATAGCGGAACTTGCGAAGAAAAACGTCGACGAAATCCGCGCTATGCGTAAGGCGAACAACATACTTCCGTATTATAAAATGGTAGACACCTGCGCGGCGGAATTTGAGGCGGCTACGCCTTATTATTATTCGACGTTCAGAGGCGTTGAGGACGAGGTTACGCCGTCAAGCAGTCGAAAGGTTATAGTATTAGGATCGGGACCGATAAGAATCGGGCAGGGCGTGGAATTTGACTATTGTTCCGTTCATTCCGTTTGGGCGCTTAGGGAAATGGGCATTGAGGCTATAATCATAAACAACAACCCCGAAACGGTTTCAACGGACTTTGACATTTCCGACAGACTTTATTTTGAGCCGCTTACAACCGAAGACGTGCTGAACATCATCGACCGCGAACAGCCCGAAGGCGTTATAGTGCAATTCGGCGGGCAGACGGCGATAAATCTTGCCGCGTCGCTCTCTAAAGCAGGCGTAAAAGTTTTCGGCACTTCCGTTGACGATATAGACCGCGCCGAGGACAGGGAGCGTTTCGACGAAGTTTTGACCGAAACGCAAATCCCTCGCCCGAAAGGAATAAGCGTCACCAATTTAGAGGACGCGATAAAAGGCGCGGAGGATATAGGCTACCCCGTAATGGTGCGCCCGTCTTACGTTTTGGGCGGCAGAGCTATGGAAATAGTCTACAACGAGGCGGAACTTCGCGACTATATGAGCCGCGCCGTGAAGGTTACGCCCGACCACCCCGTACTTGTGGACAGGTATATGCAGGGTACGGAAGTGGAAGTCGACGCTATTTCAGACGGCGAATCCGTGATAATCCCGGGCATTATGGAGCATATCGAGCGAGCGGGCGTTCATTCCGGCGACTCTATCGCAGTATATCCGCCGCAGACGCTTACCGCGCGCGTGCTCTACACAATAACGGACTACACAAAACGCCTTGCGACCGCGTTAAATGTAAAGGGACTATTAAACATTCAGTTTATCGTCGCGAACGGACAGGTTTACATTATCGAAGTAAATCCGCGTTCTTCCAGAACCGTTCCGTTTTTGTCGAAAGTTACAGATATAAAAATGGTAAACCTTGCGACGCGCATCGCATTAGGCGCGACGATTAAAGGTATGGGACTCAGCGCGGGTTATGTTCCGCCGCGTCCTTACGTCGCCGTAAAAGCGCCCGTGTTCTCATTTGCTAAAATGCAGGACGTTGATATTGCGCTTGGCCCTGAAATGAAGTCTACGGGCGAAGTTATGGGCATAGACTACCACTACGCGCGCGCGCTTTATAAGGCTATAGTCGGCGCAGGGACCCACGTCCCCAAAAACGGCTCCATTCTCTTTACCGTTGCGGATAAGGACAAGGAGGAAATGAAGGAACTCGCAAAAGCATTTTACGAACTCGGATTTAAACTCGTCGCTACCGAAGGCACGGCAAAGGCGATATCTTCAATGGGAATAGACGTTGATATTGTGGGCAAGATGCACGAGCGCAGCGCGGATATTATCGAGATGATAAAGTCAAATCAAATACACATGGTAATAAATACGCTGAATCAAGGGCAGCACATACGCCGCGACGGCTTTAAAATCCGCCGCGCAACGGTTGAACACGGCATAGCGTGTTTGACTTCATTAGACACCGCTTGGGAAGTTTTGCGCGTGCTTACCTTTATGAGAGAGCGGCGGCTGATATATTCCCTCGCTATTCAAGATTATGTGGGCGGCGGTGATGGTCTTGCGTAAAACGCTTACGGACGCGGAAATTACGGAGCAAAGGGAACTGATAGCGGGCGTTTTTAAGATGACGCTTCACGCCCCAGAAATTGCAAGAACTGCAAAACCGGGAAACTTTTTGCAGGTGAAGGCGGCAAAGGCGAACACTCTACTTCGCCGTCCGCTAGGGATAGCGGACGCAGAGGGAGATAATATTTCGCTGATATACCGAAAAATCGGAAAAGGCACGGCGGAACTTGCGGAACTTCAACAGGGCGATATTGTTAGCATTTTGGGCGCGCTAGGAAATTCATTCGACGAAAGTTTCAAAAATCCGCTTTTGGTGGGCGGCGGCATGGGGCTTTCGCCGCTCCTCTTTTACGCGCAGGCGCATAAAAACGCCGCCGTCTTAATGGGCGGCAGAACTTCGTCGGAAATTTTTTGGGAAGATATTTTTAAACCCTTCGCTAAAGAAATTTTTATAGCGACGGAAGACGGCTCCAAAGGAGAAAAAGGCTTTAACGTCGCGCTGCTCCCTAAACTTTTAAAGAGCGGCAAATACGACGGCGTTATCGCCTGCGGCCCGGACCCTATGATGAAAAAAGCCGTTGACATCGCGAGGGAATATAGCGTACCCGTTGAAGTTTCATTGGAGCGGCGAATGGGCTGCGGGCTTGGAGCGTGTCTTTCCTGCGCTATTGATACGGCAAACGGCAGGAAAAAAGTCTGCAAGGACGGCCCCGTGTTTAAAGGCGAGGAGGTGTTCTTTTAATGGATACATCTCTTAATACAAATCTTTTGGGTATGGATATGAAATCGCCCGTTATAACCGCCTCCGGCACATTCGGCTTTGGGGAGGAATTTGCGGATTTTGTGGATTTATCCTCTCTCGGCGCGGTTACGGTAAAAGGCACAACGCTAAAACCGCGCGCGGGAAACAGCGGCGTAAGAATTGCCGAAACGCCCGCGGGTATGCTTAACTGCATCGGGCTTGAAAATCCCGGGGCAGACGCATTTTTAAACGATATTTTGCCGCGAATAAAAAAGTATAATATGAATGTCATCGTGAATATTTCCGGCTCTACCGTCGAAGAATACGGTATTTTGGCGGAAATGCTCGATGTGGACGGAGTAAACGCCGTTGAACTAAACGTCTCTTGCCCGAATGTAAAAGAGGGCGGCATAGTTTTCGGCACAGACCCCAAAATGGCTGCGGCTGTGGTAACGGAAGCGAAACGTAAGACGAAAAAGCCCATTATATTGAAACTTTCGCCAAACGTAACGGATATTAAAGTTATGGCAAAAGCCGCCGAGGACGCAGGCGCGGACGCTGTGTCGCTCATAAACACGCTTATAGGCATGGCGATAGACGTAAACACTTTTAAGCCCGTGCTCGGAAACGTTACGGGCGGACTGTCCGGGCCTGCGGTGAAACCCGTCGCGCTTCGTATGGTGTACGAAGCGCGGGGAGCCGTAAAAATCCCCATAATCGGTATGGGCGGAATTTCAAGCGCAGAGGACGCGATTGAATTTTTCCTTGCAGGGGCGGACGCGGTTGCAATCGGCACGGCAAATTTTGTCAATCCCAAAATTACGACGGAAATTTGCGAAGGGCTTAAAAATTACCTTAAAGAAAAGAATTTTAACAGCATTAAAGATATAATAGGACTTGCAAGGGGTGAAATGAATGGCAGACGATAGGCTGATAGTCGCGCTCGACGTACATACTATGATGGACGTCAAAATTTTAGTCGACAAGCTCGGCGATTCCGTAAGCTACTATAAAGTGGGAATGGAACTGTTTTATTCGATAGGCGAACGGGTCGTTGTATATTTAAAGCAACAAAACAAAAAAGTTTTCCTCGATTTAAAACTCTGCGACATTCCAAACACCGTGGCCGGCGGGTTGACTTCACTTATGAACCTCGGCGCGGATATGATGAACATTCACGCTTTCGGCGGGCTTGCGATGATGAAAAAAGCGGCTGAAAGCGTAAGAAAAGCCGCAGAAAAAGCGAACAAAAAGCCGCCGAAACTTATCGCCGTTACGGTTTTAACAAGTATTTCCGAAGAAGAATGGAAAGAAATGGGGCATAATACCTCCGTTGAAGAACAAGTCATTATTTTTGCCAAACTCGCAAAAAAGGCGGGGCTTGACGGAGTGGTTGCTTCGCCTAAAGAGGCGGCGGCTATAAGAAGCGCGGTGGGAGAAGATTTTCTTATCGTCACGCCCGGCGTTCGTCCAAAAGGCGCAAGCGTAGACGACCAAAACCGCATAGCGACCCCCGCAGGCGCGCTTAAAAACGGCGCTACTCATCTTGTGGTGGGAAGACCCGTAAGAGCGGCGGAAGATCCCAAACTTGCCGCAGAAGAAATTATAAAAGAAATGAGTGAAGTGAAATGACAGAAGCCGAAGTACGAGCATTATTAGAAGAAACAAACGCCATTATGACGGGGCATTTTCTTCTTACAAGCGGACTGCACAGCCCGCATTACGTTGAAAAATTCAACGTGCTTCAACACCCTAAATACACGGAAAAACTCTGCCAAGCCATGGCGGAAAAGTTTAAGGACGCAAAAATCGACACGGTTGTAGGCCCAGTCACGGGCGGCATTATCCTCGCCCACGAAACGGGAAAGGCTCTTGGCACTCGCGCGATTTTCACCGAACGCGAAAACGGCAAGATGACTTTCCGCCGCGGATTTTCCCTTGAAAAAGGCGAGCGCGTCTTAATAGTAGAAGACATAGTAACAACGGGCGGCTCCGTGCAGGAAGTAATCGACGTGGTAAAAGCCGAAGGCGGCGTACCCGTCGCTGTCAGCGTATTGGTTGACAGAAGCGGCGGCAAGGCGAATTTCGGCGACGTTCCCTTCACCGCGCTTTTAAAGATGGACGTTGAAACGCATAAACCTGAAAATTGTCCGCTATGTAAAGAGGGAGTACCTATGACGAAACGCGGACGCACGGGGAAATGATGATATACCGGCGAGAAAGCACTTTGTTTTCTCGCTTTTTTTGTGGCAAGATTTAAAATTATGTGATATAATCAAACGCGGATTTTTATTGCATAGGACATAGGTATGAAAAAAGTTATTGATTTTATAAAAGAAAATTCGCTTTTAGACAAAAAAAATATATTGGTGGCGGTGTCGGGCGGAGTTGATTCCATCGCGCTGCTGCATTTTTTGCTCTCGCTTAAAGATACGGAAAATTTAAATCTTGCAGCCCTCCACTTTGAACACGGCATACGGGGCGAAGAGTCCAAAGAAGACGCGGCGTTTGTGCAAAGTTACTGCGAAAGCAACAACGTCCGTTGCTTTATGGGCGAGGGCAACGTTCCAAAGTACGCCAAAGAACATAAAATCACTACTGAAATGGCGGCGAGAACTTTACGCTACGCGTTTTTTGAAGATGTTTTACAAAGAGAGCATTTGGACGTAATAGCGACGGCGCATCATGCGGACGACCAAGCCGAGACCGTGATTTTAAACCTTTTGAGAGGAAGCGGCATAAAGGGGCTTGCCGCTATGCGGCCCGCGCGAGATTATATAATTCGTCCCTTTTTATGCGTAACAAAAGCGGAAATTTTAGAATACGCGAAGAAAAATAATTTAGAATATCGCGAAGATTCTACGAATAATTCAAACGAATATCGCAGAAATCGCATAAGACGCGAACTTTTGCCGCTTCTTGAAACATATCAAGCGGGCGTAAAGGAGCGACTTACAACTCTGGCGGAAATCGCAAGAGACGAAAACGACTATATTGAAAGCATAGCAAGGAGCAAAATTCACCTTTTACAAGCGGAAAATTCGGAAAAATTCAAACTGGAGCCGCCCGCTATGGAAAGGCGGATTATTGTTTCCTTTTTGGAAGAAAAAAATATCGCAACTGATTTTACGCATATAGAGGAAATACGAAAAATACTCGTCAAAGGAGAAAAGGGAAAACGCGTGGAGATAAGCGGAGATACCTTCGCGGAATTTTCATATAGCGGGCTGCAGATAATAAGAAAGGAAAATATACCTTCAGAAAAAATTTTAAAAATCCCGGGCGAAAATATTTTAGAAGATTTTCATATTAAAATTATTGTGGAAATTTTAGACAAAATTCCCGCCAAAACGCGGCCGAACGAATATTACACGGATTTAGACAAAATTAACGGCGCAGTCGGAGTGCGTACGAGAGCGGACGGAGATAAAATAGAACTTGCTTTCGGAAAAAAAAGCGTAAAGAAAATTTTTATGGAGGAAAAAATCGACAGAAGTCGAAGAAATAAATATCCAGTGATTTTTTTTGGGACAAACGTCTTATGGATACCCCTCTTAAGAAGAAGCGTTTTCGGAAAGCCTACGAAAACCACAAAACGCATTTTATATATGAAAGTAGAGGAGATTTAGTTGACTTCCGATATAGAAAAAATTTTGTATACCGAAAAAGAAATTCACAGTCGCGTGCAGGAAATGGGCGAAGAAATATCGAAAGAATACAGTGAAATATACTCAGTCGGAATTTTAAAAGGCGCGTCCATTTTTTACGCCGATTTGGTGCGAGCGGTAAAAATTCCCGTAATGCTTGATTTTATGATGGTATCAAGTTACGGCGCAGAGTCTGTGACGAGCGGCAAAGTAGATATAAAAAAGGATTTGGAACGAGATATTTCGGGAAAAGATTTGCTAATCGTAGAGGACATAATAGATACGGGCATAACGATGAAATGCCTATCTAAAATCTTAAAAGAACGAGGCGCAAAGAGCGTAAAAATCGCGGCTTTGTTAAGTAAACCCGACAGAAGAGAAGTAGAAGTCGATATAGATTATTTGGGTTTTTCCGTTCCCGATGAGTTTTTGGTAGGCTACGGATTAGACTACGCGGAAAAATACAGAAACCTTCCGTTTATAGGTGTGTTAAAACGAAGCGTATACGAATAAAATCATTAAAAACCGTTCTTTTCTTTCTTTTTCTTATAAGAAAAAGAAAGAAAAGAACCAAAAGAAAGAAAAAGAATTTTAATAAAAAATAATAATGTAACATTGTTGTTTGCAATTTTATAATAAAGTTTTCTTTCTCTCTTTTCTTTTTTGTTACTCTTTTCTTTTCTCTCTTTCTTTTTCAAAAGAAAGAGAGAAAAGAAAAAAGTAAAGAAATAGTTTTTAATATGCCCTGAATAAAACAAAAAGAGGTATAAGATATTGGGTAAATTTGTGCAAAATATGGTGTTTTACTTTTTGATAGTGCTTGTAGCGGTAACGTTCATCGACTATTTTTCGGCGCAAAAAACTCCGAAAAGGGTGGATATAGGTTACAGCGAGCTTTTGACGAAAGTAGACGCGGGAGAAGTGTCGGAAGTCGTCATAGTCGAAAATTTAGTAAAAGGAAAACTTGCGGACGGCACGGATTTTTCAACCATCACTCCGGGCGCGCCTAATAACGATACGGCTTTTCTAAAGACGCTTAAAGAAAAGAATGTTCCTATGAAAGCGGAAAATCCGCCCGAACCGCCGTGGTGGACGGGTATGATTACCTCCATTTTCCCGATACTTCTTTTGGTGGGATTATGGTTCTTTATAATGCAACAAAGTCAAGGCGGAGGAATGGGCAAACTCTTCGGCTTTGGCAGAAGCCACGCAAAGATGATGCTCGCGACGCAAGGAAAAGCGATGTTTGCGGACGTCGCGGGCGCGGACGAGGCTAAAGAAGAACTTGAAGAAGTGGTGGAATTTTTAAAACAGCCGCAAAAGTTTTACGATTTAGGCGCGAGAATCCCTAAAGGCGTGCTTCTCTTCGGGCCTCCCGGCACCGGTAAAACGCTTCTTGCCCGCGCAGTCGCGGGTGAGGCTGGCGTACCATTTTTCTCCATCAGCGGCTCCGATTTTGTCGAAATGTTCGTAGGCGTTGGCGCGTCCCGCGTCAGGGATTTATTTGAACAAGCGAAATTAAACGCGCCTTGTATCGTGTTCATAGACGAAATAGACGCGGTCGGTCGTCAGCGCGGCGCAGGAGTGGGCGGCGGTCACGACGAGAGAGAACAGACGCTTAATCAATTATTGGTTGAAATGGACGGTTTTGCGGCAAACGAAGGAATTATCATAATAGCCGCCACCAACCGCCCCGATATTTTAGACCCTGCGCTCCTTCGCCCGGGGCGTTTCGACAGGCAGATAGTCGTCGATAAACCGGACGTTAAGGGCAGAAAAGCGATTTTAGAAGTGCATACGAAGGGCAAACCCATAGCGGGCGACGTAAATCTTGACATACTCGCGCGCCGCACCCCGGGCTTTACCGGCGCGGATTTGTCCAATCTCGTAAACGAGGCTGCGTTGCTCTCCGCAAGACGCAACAAGAAAACCATCGCTATGGCGGAACTTGAGGAATCCATTGAACGCGTAATGGCGGGTCCCGAGCGCAAATCTCACGTTATGAGCGACGAAGAAAAGAAACTCACCGCGTATCACGAAGGCGGTCACGCGCTTATAGGACTGCTCGTCAAACACGCAGACCCCGTACATAAAGTAACGATTATTCCTCGCGGCAGAGCGGGCGGTTATACGCTTATGCTCCCGAAAGAAGACCGCTCTTACGCTACGCGCTCCGAACTTATCGACAGATTAAAAGTCGCTATGGGCGGCAGAGTCGCAGAAGAAGTAGTTTTAGGCGAAATCAGCACCGGCGCGTCGCAGGATATAAAGCAAGCCAGCCGCATCGTAAGAAGTATGATAAAAGAATACGGTATGAGCGAAACATTAGGACCTATCGCGTACGGAGAAACAGACGACAGGCAGACGTTTTTGGGCAGAATGTACGGCGACGGACGCAATTATTCCGAAAACGTGGCGTCTGAAATCGACGCGGAAATCCGCAAATATATGAATAAAGTCTATAACGACTGCCGCGATTTGGTTATAGAAAACCGCGGCAAACTGGATTTAATCGCAAACGCGCTGTTAGAACGCGAAACCTTGACGGCAAAAGAACTCGAAGAACTTATGACAACGGGCGAAATTTCAACTCCTCTCATAAAAGAGGAAGAAGTGGTTTTGGACAAAAAAACGGAAGAAAAGAAGGAACCGCCCAAAGACGACGATAAAAAACCAAAACCGGGCGACCCTGCTTATATCGGAAACGCATTGCTCGAAAAAGTAAAAAACACTATGAAAGAGGCGGAGGAAATGACCGCGCCGAAGCCCAATTTTAACGCGACAAAATACGACAAATAAACAGTCGGAGGTGTAAACGCTATGAAAAAGTGGATGATACACTTTTTTTTGTCGGCTTCGATTTATTGTATAGCCATAGTTGTAAGTCCGTATATTTTTATTATGCCGTCGGGCGTGGTGCGCCTTACCGCTTTTATCCCTCCGCTCTTGGGTCTTATGTGGGGGCCTATAGCCGCTGTCGGCGTCTTTGCCGGCGAAATCTTGGTGGACAACAACTGGACGCTGTTTTGGGAGGCGGTGAACAGCGGCTCGACAGACGCGGCTTTGTTGCAATTTTTATCCATTATTTACAGATGCGCCGCTTGGGGACTTATCGCCACTTATCTTCCGTATCGCCTTTGGCATTCTATCGCCATCACGCCTTGGAAATCTCGCTTCTTTTTAAGTGGACTCACCCTTTTAAAATTCGTCGGCATAACGTTTATAAGCATGCTCACGCTTTCGTTGTTCTTTGGGCTTACCACCCATACCAGCGAATTTGCGCGTATGGTGTCGCAGACAGACCCCTCGCGTTTTAGAGTCGTGGAATACGCGTTTTTAGTGTTTATCAATAATTTTAATATCGCGATAATGTTCGGCGCGCCAATACTTTTGACGCTTGTGCGCTCCGGCTATAAATTCTACAGGCCTGCGCCCACTTTAAAGCAGATTCCGTCCTATTGGGAATGGCTCGATTTAACCATACCAATCTATTACTTAATGATAGCGGCTATACTTTTCCGCTCCGCGGCTTTTCTTGACAATCATATGATAGTTAGGTTTTTAGCCAGCGCGCCGCTCTTTATCTTTTGCTTAAGACCTTTTTCACCTATTAAAGAATCCAAATCAAAGGCGGAAATGTCTAAATCAACCCGTCGCGATTTGATTTTTATGGAATTTCATATCTACGCGCTCTTTGCCGTGCTTTTCTTGGTCCTAGACTTGTCGGGGCTTATTCAAAACCTTGAAACGGTTGAAGTGTGGTGGGAATTTAGCTCAGAAATACTAACCATAATGGCTTTCACTATGGTTGTCTTATCCCTCGCGCTTATTCACTATAGGCGTTCAATAATTATGTGGATAATGCTCCTTATTGTGGATATTGTCTTTGTCGCAACGTTTGTTATGGGCAGTATCGGGCTCAGCGCGGTAAACAATATCCTAGACGAAAGAGCGCAGGTGGATTTGGAACAAATCGGCTTAATAGAAACGGAACACCTCGCCCGTTCCTTTGACGGCGTGCAACAGTCCGTCAGAAGTATGCGCGATTTTATGAAAGCGGGACTTCAAGGTTACGAGCGCCTATCAAAAGATACCGAGTATCGTATAAATTATGTTCGGGATGTTGAACGCGCGTCTAAAACTCTAGCGGAAAACACGGACGGATGCGTTGCGTACTATATGCGCCTTGCGCCGGAAGTAGCCAAAGAACACGTCGGTTTTCTTTGGGCGGTGGAGCAGTCCGATTTTAGGGGCAGAGAAGACCGTCTCTTTAAAAAACGCGAACTTACAGACCTTTTAAAATATCGCGAAGACGATATTGAAAGAGTAGGCTGGTATTATATCCCCGTAAATCGCGGCATCGCCACTTGGCTTGAACCGTATCAGAACAAAAACCTCGGCATCTATATGATTTCTTATGTTATCCCTGTTTACGAAAGCGGAAAACTAATCGGCATCGTGGGTATGGATATTAACTTTAACCGCATTATCCGCGAAGTCGATCGTATGAGCGTATACAGAAACGGTTACGCGTACCTTCTCGATAAAAATAATCGCGTGCTGTTCCATAAGGATTACGCGCCCGGTGAAAAAGTCGCGCCGAACCCGGATATGAGAGAGGCTGCGACAAACTTAAACAACGGTATGAAACTCGTTGTGGCGGGCTCTAATCGCGAGCTTTACTCCCAGCGCAACTCAATGGTTATTAAGTTCATTATCGGAATGTTCATAATGGCGCTCTCCCTTTCGATTTTGAGTTTGCTTCTCGTAAAAAGATCCATTCGCCCGCTTATTAACGTAACGGAGGCGGCGGAAGAAATCGCGGAAGGAAACCTGGAAGTTCGCCTTCCCGATTTAGGTGAAACTGAAATCGGAAGGCTTGTCACGAGCATTAAAGAGATGGTAGCGAAACTTGAAGTTTACGTCTATCGCGACAAACTCACGGGACTTCGCAATCCTACGGCTTACGGCAGAATGTCGAAAGATATCGAGATGCGGAGCAAAAAAGGCGCGCAGTACGCGGTCGTGGTATTTGACGCGAACGGCTTAAAGCAGATGAACGACACCTACGGACACGAAGCGGGCAACGCGCTTATTCAAAACGCCGCGATGATTATTTGCGACGTATATAAGCACAGCCCCGTATTCAGAATCGGCGGCGACGAGTTTGCGGCTATTCTTGAAAATCACGACTACGAACACCGCGACGAACTCTTAAAGGAATTTTTGGAAGTTTCGATGAAATCAACCATTACGGTGAGCGAGATAACTCTCCCTGTATCGGTGGCAGCGGGTATGGGCGTATATCAAGGCGACGAAAACTACGCCGCGGTCTTTAACCGCGCCGACGAAGAGATGTATAAAAATAAAATCGAAATTAAAAAGAAGTTAAATATGCCTATGAGGTGATAAAAAAGGGACTGCTTAACATTTGCAGTCCCTTTTTTACTTCACAAACACAGGGCTTTGCCCTGTACCCACAAGGGGCTTTGCCCCTTGACCCCAGCAGGGAGCAATGCCCCCTGCACCCCATTTTTATTTTTTTGGAGGAATAATGCAAAAAACTTTTGACAACATTTTAACTAAAACTATTAAGGAAAATTTGCAAACTAAATACATAGGACAAAATATATTTTATAAGGAAGAAACAAGCTCAACCAACACGGACGCAAAAAAACTTGCCAAAGAAAATGCGCCGAACGGCTCTCTTGTTATCGCCGAAACTCAAGGAGCGGGACGCGGCAGGCTTGACAGAAACTTCTTTTCGCCAAAAGGCAAAGGTTTATGGTTTTCGCTTATACTTCGCCCGAAGTTTAAAATCGAAGACGCGCCGAAATGTACGCTGCTTGCAGCCGTTGCCGTTGCGCTCGCTATGGAGGAAACAGGCGTAAAACCTGAAATTAAGTGGCCGAACGATATTATGCGAGGAAATAAGAAATTAGTCGGCATTTTGACGGAACTTGTGACTTTAAGCGCAAATGATTATGCGGTAATAGTCGGCATAGGGATAAACGTAAATTTTACCGAAAGCGATTTTCCCGAAGATATAAGAAATATCGCGACCTCGCTTGCTATAATAAAGGGCGAAAACGTTGAGAGAGCAAAGTTTTTGCAACGCATACTGTTTTTTACGGAAGATTTATATGATAAAATCGAAACGGAAGGTTTTGGCGAAATTTTAAATTTATGGCGCAAATTTTCCGTAACTTTAAATAAAAATATCCGCGTAATAAACGCGGGGGACAAAAGGGAGATAACGGGGCGCGCTCTTGATATAGACGAGGACGGCGCGCTGATTGTAAAATCGGACGGCAAAATCATAAAAGTTTTGGCGGGAGACGTTTCTATAAGGGAAGTGGGGAATTAAGTTGATCTTAGTATTCGATATAGGAAACAGCAACATTGTAATGGGGACTTACGAAGGGAAAAAACTTTTAAAGCATTGGCGAATTTCAACCGACCGCCAAAAGACCGGCGACGAATACGGTATGCTTATAAACGACCTCTTTCGCTATCAAAACATTTCTATGAAAGATGTTAAAGCTATCGTGATTTCTTCCGTTGTTCCGCCCCTTGTCGTGCCTATGGTAAAGATGTGCGAAAGATATTTTAACATTACGCCTCTAATCGTAGGCCCAGATATTGAAACTGGCATAAACATTCACTACGAAAACCCGCGAGCAATCGGCGCAGACCGCATTGTAAACGCGGTGGGCGCGTACGAAGAATACGGTGGGCCTTTAATCGTAATAGACATCGGCACGGCGACGACTTTTGACGTAGTAGCGGAAAACGGCGATTTTTTAGGCGGCGCGATAGCCCCCGGTATGGGACCTTCTGCGGACGCGCTCTTTCAGTTTACCGCAAAACTTCCCCGCGTGGAGCTTGTGCCGCCGCCTAAAATTATAGCCCAGAACACCATTCAAGGTATGCAAGCGGGCATTGTTTTCGGCTACGTGGGGCAAATCGACACAATAGTTCGCCGTATTAAAAAAGAATTCGGAAGAGATATGAAAGTAATCGCCACCGGAGGTTTTGCAAGTATGATTATGGGCGAATCCGATACCATCGACGAAATCGACCACTTTTTGACGTTAGCAGGGCTTCGGGTGCTATACGAGAGAAATATGCACTTATTGAAAGCGAGGTAAATATGTCAAAGAGAAAATCCTATTTGGAACACGCCGCAGTGACGGTAGAAGATATGAAGCAGAGCGTGGATTTTTTCACAAACGCGCTTGGTATGAAGATAACGAGGACAAAAGAAGAAAACGGCAAATTAAAGCAAGTGTGGCTTGACGGCGGATTACAACTCGTCGCGTTAGAAAAGGGCGAAAAACCAAAAGCGGCGCATCATTTAGGTATTGTGGTAAACGATTATGACGCCGTGTTAAAAGAATTGTTGTCTTACGAAGGCGTAACGCATATAGACGGAAAACCCGATAAGTGGCTAAAACTTCCAAACGGCATAACTCTTGAACTGTTTCAAGAAAGACCGGACGCCATAGATAAGGTTTCAGCCGTTGAGCTGAAATAAACAAGCAATAAAAAAGGCTGTGAAAGAACTTGAGAAAGTTTTTTCACAGCCTTTGTCGTCTATTTAATTTTGAGCCGATTTTAAAATCTTTGCGTTCGTCTGCAAAAACGACGAAGAACCCTGCGGATCTCCCGTTCCAAAGTTCGAAGACTGATAATGCGAACGAGACGCCTTCATAGCCTTTGCGGTGTTTTCCTGCCCCTGCTGGGAAATCTGATGCACCGTTTGCTGAAATTTGCTGGAACCCGCTTTTGATTCGTTGCCGAAATTGGAAACGGAATAATAAGATTTTGCAGCCTCCGCGCGTCTTGCCGTCGCGCTGCCGCCATCTTGATTTATGCGCGAATTATTCTGTTGGAACTTGCTCGAACCCGCTTTTGTTTCATTACCGAAATTGGAAACCCCGTAATAAGACCTTGCGGCTTCCGCGCGCTCTGCGGTGGCTTCTTCGCCTTCCCTTGCAATTTTTGCGTTGCCGCGCTGAAAATCGCTCGTTCCGGCTTTTGTTTCATTTCCAAAATTGGAAACGCTCATATTTTCATTGCTTTTATGGGCAATCTGCCCAGTAACGCTTTGCCCCACTTGGTCAACTTGGGTGTTGATATCCTTAAAGGGCATCATCTTAGTTGTGCCTGTAACAGCTAGCGCGCTCATAAACAATCCCTTCCCCTTCATAACTTTGAAATTCCGTTTTCAAAGAAAATTCCTTGAAGTAATTATACATTATTAAAGATTTTTTTTCAATAGTAAATCAAGAAATTTTAAAAAATTTCACCAATTTGTTTAATTTACTTTCAACGCGGTCAGATTCTTAACTCACCGCGAAAAACAAAAAAGCCTTACAAAAAACTTCATTTTGCAGTATTTTATGCAAGCCTTGATTTTACCGATTCGCGCATTTTGATAATTTTTGATAAAATTTCATAAACTAACTGTTAGTTTATCATCGAAGCATATGTCGAACGGGAATTTACGGGAACTTTAAGAATATCCATAGCTTTTTCAAGACTAATCCCCATAGAGTCCATTATATTCTTTAAATGAGTCAATGTAGCTTCTTCTCTCGTTTCCTCCACTAACCCTTCGCCTAAACGGATAGAGCATTTTAAAATTTTACTCTCGTTAGCCGTAACATCAATAATTTTTAAAATTGCCCTAAATACGCAAAAAGCCTACCATTCATCGTGAATAGTAGACTTTTCTGTAGAAGTAGAACATCAGTTGGCTTTGTCTATTTTTTGTTTGACTTTGTATAATTCGTTGTATAATTCTTCCATGAGTTTCATAAAATCGTTATCGGTATTTGTCTGTTTAATTATCCACTTTACAAATCCCCACTTGCCTTGGTCTGTTGAGTCTTTTAGAAACCAATGATTTAAAACATAATACTTTTTTCCGTTACACTCTACGAAACAGTCCGAATAATATCTTATCTTTGCTTCTTCACTGTCTATAGACTCTCTTAAAACGCAAAATTTATTGTCATCAACCTTCAAACCTGCGATTTTCTCGTTGATGCACTTGTAAAAATCTTGCAAGAAAGCGACATTATTCTCATTTAAAAGACTATAGTCTTTCATAAAAGTAAAACAGAGCCGGCAAAATTCTTTGTTATCCGCCAATTTGCTTCCGGGATAGTAGGGGAAAGTCGCCAAGACAAGTTGTGCTATACGAGATTTTAAATTGCCAGGCTGTTTTTTGTCCGTATCTTTGATATACCATGTGTATTCCATAAAATCGTTGCCTCCTTAAAAATCTAATAAGAACGAAATAAAAATTTTATTTTGTAATAATTGACTTGAAAAGAGAATTTAACTATTATTTAAGCACCAGGAATTAAATTTCTATACTGTTTTACCTTAATTTTCATATATTCATTATTATCCTTACCAATAACCCCATGTTGTTCTGCAGCTAAAAAATCACGTCTTGCCTCTTGAATTTTTCCCGTTTTTTCATAGAATAAACCTCTATAAAAAAATAAAGTACCTCTGCGTTTTTTAAAAGAATCAGAATAAAAAGTATTTGATTTAAGAGTGTCTGTAAGAACTTTTATAGCGGCTTCATAATCTACTTTATCTTTTGTTCAGAGTTCCAATAGAAATTAAAACCCCCGTACGCCTCTCCTTATTCCGCCTCCTATGAAAACTCAGTACATAACTTTTACGCGACTGTTATAAGGTTTTACATCAAATATGACCTCGCCCCCTTTTTTTCTGAAACAAAAAAAACGCGCAAAAAAGGCAATGATAAAAACAGCCAATCTTGCGTGGCTATAAATAAACCCATAAAATTTTGCGCGCGAAAAATCAGGAGAGAATATTACCCCCCTCCCCCAAAGGAGTTTGAGAGAGTCGATTATGGCAAACGAAAACTTGCGCTTTTTCATAATCGCGCTCCTCCTTGTCCAAAAATCTTCGAATTATGTTATACTATTCTGAATTCTATCATATTGCGCAAATATTTGTCAAAATATTTTTTTGGCGTTTTTTCGGGCGTTTTTGAACCGGTCGGTTATTAAAAAAATTCATAAGCTCACCGCGCAAAACAAAAAAGCCTTACGAAAAACTTCGTAAGGCTTGAATTTTCTGGCTCCCCGAACTGGACTCGAACCAGTGACATTCTGATTAACAGTCAGACGCTCTACCGACTGAGCTATCGAGGAATAAACCGGCAACTACCTATCCTCCCGGGTCGTTTCCAACCAAGTACTTTCGGCCTC
>JAGBKP010000208.1 GCA_017635875.1 Selenomonadaceae bacterium
CTTGTTTTAAAATCCGAAACGCCCATAGCGGTTAATCGATTGCAATAAATTTCATCGACATAAAGCGCGTCGTCTTCGGATAAGATCACCTCGTTTGTTTCGGGCAAAATCGCCTTCACATATACGGGATGCCCCATCGCTACGCCAAGTCCTTTTCTCTGACCGACGGTATAGCGCGCTATTCCGTTATGTTTGCCTAAAATATTTCCCGACTCGTCGATAAAATTGCCTATGGGAAGTTTGCCCGCCTCTTTTTCCAAATAATCTGCATAACTTCCTTCCGTTACAAAGCAAATTTCCTGTGACTCTTTTTGATTTTCCGAAACGAGATTTTCCTTTTGCGCCGTTTCTTTAACATCAGTTTTCTTCATATCGCCCAAGGGCAAAAGAGTTCGTGAGAGTTGCTCTTGCGTCAATCGATACAGCATATAGGACTGGTCTTTTTTTTCGTCAAAACCCTTTTTTACGGAAAACCTGCCGTTTTCAAGTTTCACGATAGACGCGTAATGCCCCGTCGCCACAAATTCTGCGCCAAGCGTATCGGCTATATGAAGAAGTCCCGCCCATTTTATCTTTGGATTGCACTCCACGCAAGGATTAGGCGTTCTTCCCTGCAAATATTCCTTGACGAAAGGCTCCGTCACATATTCGCGAAAGGCATCGGTTACGTTCCACGGATAATATTTAATTCCAAGTTTAAACGCCGAATTTCTCGCCTTGTCAATTTCGCAACATCTGCTGCTCTCTCCTTCCCAAGTGCGAAGTGTCGCGCCTATAACTTCGTAACCCTCTTTTTGCAATAGATACGCCGTAACAGCGCTGTCTACCCCGCCGGACATTCCGACGATTACTTTGTTTTTTGAAAGCGTCATATATTATACAACCTTTTAGCGTTATTCGTCGTTATTTCAGCGACTTCTTCAAGGGTAACTTCCCAAATTTCCGCAAGTTTTTCCGCGATATGAAGAACGTTTGCCGGCTCGTTGCGCTTTCCTCTTTTGGGTGCGGGAGAAAGATAGGGCGAATCCGTTTCTATCAGTACTCTGTCCCTTGGAGCCTTTACAACGATTTCAGGCAGTTTTGCGGCGTTTTTAAATGTTAACGGTCCGTCTACGCCGATATAAAACCCCAGTTTAAAGAGTTCCGCCACCGTTTCGTAACTCCCCGAAAAACAATGGCACACGCCCCTTAAATCTTTACATTCGCGCTTTAAGATTTCCAAAGTGTCGTTATGCGCGTCGCGGTCGTGTACGCATACGGGAAGATTTAATTCTTTGGCAAGGCGAATTTGCTCGACAAAAATTTTTTGTTGCGCCTTTCGCTTTTCCGCGTCTTTTTCCCAATAATAGTCAAGACCGATTTCTCCGATAGCGACGACTTTTTTATTCTGTGCGAGTTTTTTCAGTTCGTCCAAATAATCTTCCGCAGCCTCCGCCGCCGTTTCGGGGTGTAGCCCAATAGCGGCGTATACGCTGTCGTATTTTTGCGATATTAAGAGGGCCGCCCGCGAATTTTCAACCGTATCGCCCATAGTTATGATTTTAGACACATTCGCCGCTTCTGCTCTTTCGATAACTTCCTCTAAATCGTCTTTATAGGCGTCGTCTTGCAAATGACTATGCGTATCGGTAAGCGTCATCACTTGACCTCGCTTCCGATGGGAAGGTCGCTTGTGATAAGTTCCATATCGTTGCCGTTAGAGGCGGCAAGCACCATTCCGTGAGACACTATGCCGCGAATTTTGGCGGGTTTTAAGTTTATTACCATCACTACATTTTTGCCGATTAAATCGTTAGGCGCATAGTGCTTTGCAATACCGGAAACTATTTCCCGCTTTTCGCCGCCTAAATCAACGGTCAGCCGCAAAAGTTTTTCCGTGTTCGGCACGGGTTCTGCGTCTAAAACCTTTACGACGCGAAGATGTATCTTTGAAAAATCCTCAAAACTTATCTCTGAATTATCTTCGTCGCTCTTTTCCGTTTTTTGGGCGGATTTTTTTTCGCCTTTTTTCGCGTCTTTTTTATTTTGTTTTGCAGGCTCTTTATTTTCCGTTTCCTCGATTTCAATGCGCGGGAAGAGTTGCTCCGGCGCGCCTACTTCGTGACCGTCCGCGATGCCGTCAAAGTTTTCCGCATCCGACAGTTTCGCGTTCGCAAAATCCTTCAACCCAAGCTGGTTCCATATCTTTTCCGCAGTCGTTGGCATATACGGCTCTATTAAAACGCTTATAAGCCTTAAACTTGCGGCGAGGTTGTAAAGCGTCGCGGAGAGTTCGTCTTTCTTCGTTTCGTCTTTAGCGAGCGCCCAAGGGCGGGTTTCGTCTATATATTTATTGGCTCTTGCCACAAACGCCCATACTTTTTTCACCGCCTCGCTGATGTTCATATTTCCCATAGCTTCGCGGTAAAAATTTATCGTTTCTTTCGCGTCGTTTATAAGCGAAACATCTTCCGCTCTCTCTACTTTCGGCAAATATATTTTCTTGTTTTGAAATTTGCCTATCATATTTAGAGTGCGGTGCAAAAGATTTCCCAAATCGTTGGCTAAATCCGAATTTATGCGGGTTATAAGCGCGTCCCTTGAAAAATTGCCGTCCTGCCCGAGTTGAATTTCGCGAAGCAAGAAATATCTTATGGCGTCCGCGCCAAATTCGTCGATTAAAAGCATAGGGTCTATCACGTTGCCCTTGGATTTACTCATCTTATCGCCGCTAACCACAAGCCAGCCGTGACCGTAAACCTGTTTGGGGAGCGGCAAATCAAGAGCCATTAAAATAGCAGGCCAAATAATCGAATGGAAACGTACGATTTCTTTACCCACCAAATGAATATCGCAAGGCCAAAACTTTTTGAATTTTTCGGGGTCGTCCAAAAATCCGATAGGCGTTAAATAATTCGTAAGCGCATCGAACCACACGTATACGACGTGCTTTTCGTCTATCGGCACGGGGATTCCCCAATCAAAAGATGTGCGGGAGATACATAAATCTTCCAAGCCTTGTTTGATAAAGTTTATCATTTCGTTTCTGCGGGAGGTCGGCTCGATAAATTCGGGATTGTTTTCAATATGCTCCAAAATTCTGTCCGCATAATTTGAAAGTTTAAAGAAATAGGCTTCTTCGGCAACCTCTTTTACCGGTCTGCCGCAGTCCGGGCAACAACCGTCTTTAAGCTGATGTTCCGTCCAGTAACTTTCGCAAGGCGTGCAATAAAGCCCCTTGTATTCGCCCTTATAAATATCGCCTTTATCGTAAATGCGTTTAAAAATCTCCTGCACGACTTTATGATGCCGTTCTTCGGTAGTACGCAAAAAATCGTCGTTGGAGATAGAGAGTCTCTCCCAAAGTTTTTGGAAACCTGCGACAATATTGTCAACATATTCGATAGGCGTGACTCCCGCAGCCTTCGCGGTGTCTTCTATCTTTTGCCCGTGTTCGTCCGAACCCGTCAAAAAGAAAACGTCCTCATTTAAAAGGCGATGGAAGCGCGCCACAGCGTCCGCGATAGTGGTGCAATACGCGTGACCTATGTGAAGTTTCGCGCTCGGATAATAAATCGGCGTTGTTATGTAAAATGATTTCATATTGTTTCTCCTTCATATTTCTATATTCTCACCGAAAGCACTTGCGACACGCCTTCAGAGGCCGTTACCCCATACATTACGTCCGCCGCTTCCATAGTGGTTTTTCGGTGTGTTACCACTATAAACTGCGTCTCTTCTCCGTATTCTTTCAAAAACGCGCTAAATCTGCCTAAATTCGCCTCGTCAAGCGGCGCGTCTATTTCGTCAAGCACGCAAAAAGGCGAAGGTTTATAAGCAAGAAGCGCAAAAAGAAGGGCTATAACCGTGAGGGCGCGTTCTCCGCCCGAAAGCGCGAAAAGATTTTGCCGCTTTTTGTTCGGAAGTTCCGCTATTATTATTACGCCCGTATTAAGCACGTCGTTTGGGTCGATAAGGCGAAGAGCCGCCCTGCCGCCGCCAAAAAGGCGCTTAAAAATATCGTCGAAATACTTTTCAATTTCCGCGAACGCGCTTTTAAACCGCTCGGTCATATCGTTTTCAATATTCGCTATAAGGAGTTTTAAATCCTCTCTTGCGCGGATTATGTCCGTCATCTGCGCGCCCAATTCGTCGTAGCGTTTCTTTAGTTCTTCGTACTCTCTAACCGCCGCGTGGTTTATATCGCCGAGTTCTTCTATCGAATACGTCAACGTCTTTACTTTGTCGTCGATATTTCCCGCATTTCCTTCGACTATCTCACTCTCCGCCGCTTTTGGCGTTAAATCGAAATTCTTTTGAAGTTCCGCGGCGGTTTCTTCCATCACAGCGGACTCACGGCTCATAGCAAGCTCTTTTTTATGGACTTCCTCTTTCAGACGCTCTTTTTCGCCGTTCATATTTCTGATGTTTTTTTCCTGCTCTTTAATATCCGCCGTCGCCGCCAACCTATCTCCGTAACGCGCGTCCTTTTTACGCTCCAGCTCAAGTCTTTCAAAATTCTTTGCGTTCCTTAAAGCCATTTGTTCCGTCAAACGCTCCGGCGTATCGACGCTCTCTAAAGACTCTTCCTCTTTTTTGTTTTGCTCTATTTCCTTAATCGCCGCGTCGATTTCCGCTTTTATGCGGATTTCATTTTCGCGAGCGTGCTGTGCGGCTTGCGCCAAAAGCAAACTCTCCGTGTTCTTGTTTTGAATTTCCTCTTTGAGTTTGTTTAAGAGTTCGTTTAATTTTTCTTTTGCGTCGTTAAAATCCGCCTCAAAAGTTTCAAATTCAGCTTCTTTTGTTTCCAAAAGCGAAAGTTTTTCCTCTTTTTTTGCGGCTAAATTTTTCACATCGATTTGAAGTTCCGAAAGTTCTCGCTTTCTGTCCAAAAAACCCACGCGCTTTGATTTTACAGAGCCGCCCGTAATGGAGCCGCCCGGAAGTACCAAAGAGCCGTCAAGCGTCACGATGCGTTTGGTAAAATTCGTCGCCCTCGCCAAGACCATAGCGTTGTCGAAATTATCCACCAATACGGTGCGCCCTAGCAAAAATTTCGCAAGCTTTTGATAGCGCGGCTCATAGTTCACCAGCGTATCGAGCGTTCCTATGACGAAATCAAATTTTGCCGTTTTTTCTTCGCGATTTTCCTTCACCGTAACGGTTGAAAGCGGCAAAAAAGTCGCCCTGCCGTAACTGTTGCGTTTTAAAAACTCGATTGCGGCTTTTGCCGTTTGTTCGTCCTCCACCACGATATTTTGCGCCGCCGCGCCCAATGCGACCTCAACCGCCACAGCGTACTTTTTCGGCGCGTCGATTAGCTCTATGGCCGCCCCAAGTACACCGCGGCTGAAATCTTCCTTCGACTTTAAAACCGCCTTTGCGGCGTAATTAAATCCTTCGTAATCTTCTTGCAACCGTTCCAAAAAGGAAATTTTTTCTTTTGCGGTGCTTATATTTTGTGTTATTTCCAACACGGCGGCGCGAATGTTTAAAATCTCATCATTTTTTGCCTTTAGTTCGTTTCCGTCGCCGTTTAACTTTTGAAATTCGGAAAGTTTCGCCTTATATACGTCTTCTTTTTCGCTTATAGCCGCCCTTATGGAGTTTTGTTCTCTTTCATTGTTTGCTATCTCCGTTTTTGCATTTGCGCAATCGGCCTCAAGTTTATCTTTGTTTTGGTTTAACCGCTCCCGCTGCTCCAAAATTTTTGCGCGGGTTTCCTCCTTGTTGTTCGCCCTCTCCGTGAGTGTTGATATTTCTTTTTCGATTACGGTGATTTCCTTATTTATCGCGTCAATTTGATTTGTAAATTCCTCAAGTTCTTTTTCCGCATTCTGCGCGTTTTGTTCAATCAACAGCCGCTTGTTTTCGCTCTCTAAAATAAGCGCGTCGAGGGAAGTTTGCTTAACTTTTAATTCCTCGCATTCTTTCTCAAAATTTTGTCGTACGCTTCTAGCTTTATCATATTTTAAATATAGCTCCGTAAGGCGATATTTAAAGAGCTCCCTTGAGAGCGCGTCGAATTCTTTTTTCTTTTTCGCCGCTTCTTCTAACGGCGCGAGGGAATTTTCAATCTCAAGTTCTATATCGCTTAAACGGGCGAGATTTTTTTCCGTCGCGTCGAGTTTTCTTATGCTTTCTTCCTTTTTTATGCGGTACTTGCTTATTCCCGCCGCTTCTTCAAAAAACGCGCGTGTGTCTTCGGGTTTCCCCGACAAAATATCGTCTATTCTGTTTTGCCCTATTATAGACATAGAATCCGCGCCAATGCCGGTATCTGCAAACAAGCTCAAAATATCCTTTAACCTGCAATTAGAGCGGTTAATAAAAAATTCGCTTTCACCCGAACGGTACAATCTTCTGGTTATAACGACTTCTCGATAATCAACGGAAAGATCGCCCTCGTTTAAAAAAGTAAGAGATACTTCGGCAACACCCAAAGCGCGACGTTTGGGCGTACCCGAAAAAATAACGTCTTCTGCTTTAGAAAGCCTTAAAAGCCCTTTTTTCCCCTCTCCCAAAACCCAACGAACAGCGTCCGTAATATTGCTCTTCCCGCTGCCGTTAGGACCTACGATAGCGGTCATTCCCTTATCGAAAGTAAGGCGGATTTTATCCGCAAACGATTTGAAACCATACGCTTCAAGCGCAATCAAACGCAATAAAACCGCCTCCTTAGCTTTCCAATGAATATCAGTTACACATTGTATCATAAATTTTAGAAAAAAAAAAGTACTTCAACAGTCATAAAAGCTTGAAGTTTAAAAATTGTTTAAAAGGACTAAAAAGCGGTTAAAAAGAATTTTCAAAACTTGACAATCCTACAAAATATAACTAAAATGAAGATTATTGTTTATATTTCTTATTTAAATCGGAGGTTATTATGATAAAAATTGCGCCGTCGATTTTATCAGCGGATTTTTCAAAATTAGCCGATGAAATTAAAAAAGTGGAAAATGCGGGAGCGGATTATATACATATTGACGTTATGGACGGAAGTTTTGTGCCGAATATAACTATAGGGTCGCCCGTTGTTGAAAGTTTAAGAAAAACAACCGATCTTATATATGACGTTCACCTTATGGTAGAACATCCCGAAACTCAAATTGAAGCTTTTGCAAAAGCCGGCGCGGATATAATTACTTTTCATATCGAAACGACTAAACACGCCCATAGAATTATTCAAAGTATAAAATCATGCGGAAAACGAGTAGGGGTTGCGCTTAATCCTGCGACGCCTCTTGTTATGCTTGAAGAAATTTTAGCGGATATTGATATGGCGCTTTTGATGACGGTAAATCCCGGTTTTGGCGGTCAGAAATTTATTGAATCGAGTTTGGAAAAGATTAGTATTTTGCGTCATACAATAGATGATAACGAATTTGATGTTGATATTGAAGTTGACGGAGGAATTAACGATAAAACGGCTCCACTCGTTATTGAGGCCGGAGCAGATATTTTGGTCGCGGGTTCATATATTTATGGCGCAAAAGACCTAAACGAAGCGATGAAATCTATCAGAAAAGAGTGAAAAATTTTATGAAAAAAGCTGTTGTACTTTTATCGGGAGGACTTGATTCCGCCACTTGTATGGCGGTTGCCAAAGAGCAAAATTTTGAACTTTATCCCATAAGTTTTAATTATCATCAAAGGCATAATATTGAGCTTGAATCCGCAAAAAAAATCGCAAAATTTTTTAACGTAAAGAAACATTTAATAATAGAAACAAATATGGACGAAATCGGAGGATCGGCTTTAACGGATAGTCAAATTTCCGTGCCGGAAGGAAAACTAAATCACGATGAAAACGACGTGCCGATAACTTATGTTCCCGCGAGAAATTTGATTTTTTTAAGTTACGCTCTTGGCTATGCGGAAGTGATAAACGCAAAACATATCTATATCGGAGTAAACGCGATTGATTATTCGGGTTACCCCGATTGCAGACCCGAATTTATAGAAAAATTTCAAAATGTGGCGAATGTTGCGATAAAAGCTACGGCGGCGGAAAAAAAGAATATAAAAATAGAAACGCCGCTGCAAAATCTGTCTAAAAAAGAAATAGTTTTACTTGCAAAAAAATTAAATGTTCCGCTTGAATATACCCATAGTTGTTACGCGGGAAAAGAAAAAGCCTGCGGCGTTTGCGAAAGCTGCAAAATAAGATTAAAAGCCTTTGAAGAAGCGGGTATAAAAGACCCTGTGGAATATGTTGCGAGGGGATAGTTTGTGAAAGACGTTCAAAATCAAAAAGATACTCGCGGAATTGAAATTCAAAGGGTTGGCGTAAAAAATGTCACGCTTCCTTTTTTAATTAAAGAAAAAGGCGATGATTTTCAACAAGTCTTGGCTAATATTTGTTTTACCGTTTCTCTTCCTATGCAGTATAAGGGAACGCATATGAGCAGATTTTTGGAAATTTTAGAGCCGTGGAGCAAAAAACCGATAGCGGAAGAAGAAATGGAAAAAATTTTGGACAACGCGATGGAGTATCTTGACGCAAAATCTGCAAATATTAAAATTGATTTTACATATTTTGTTGAAAAAATTGCCCCGATAAGCAAAGAACATTCTCTTTTAAATATTGATTCATTTTTTGAAGGCGAAAAAAAAATAAACGGACGTTTTGATTTTACTTTGGGAGTAAAAGTGCCATTTACTTCTCTTTGTCCGTGCAGCAAAGAAATTTCAAAATACGGAGCGCATAATCAGCGGTCGCTTTGTAATGTAAAGGTAAAATTTAAAGAAGGATTTCAATGTATTTTTATTGAGGATTTAACGGAGCTTCTGGAAAGAGAAGCGTCGTCTCCGATTTATGCTCTTTTAAAAAGAGAAGATGAAAAATACGTTACCGAAAAAGCGTATGAAAATCCAAAATTTGTTGAAGATATTTTAAGAGACGATATTATTGCTTTAAGAAATCTTGAAGGCATTTCATATTTTTCTCTCGATATAGAAAATTTTGAATCCATACATAATCATAATGCTTATGCAAGCCATGAGGAATGGGTGAATGAATAAATTTTATAGAAAACTCACTTTTTTGACACTGTTTGTCTTTGTGATTTCTTTTGCGGTTATCTATACAACGGTAGATATAAATACGTTGAAAAATCTTACCGCATTTCATACATGGTCGCTTTTTCTCGCGCTTTTTTTTGCGCTTTTGGGAATGTTTTTCGACGGAAGCCGCTTAATGCATTTAGTAAAAATTTCCAATGAAAAAATCACTCTGTATGAAGCGGTGCAAGTTATATTCGGCAACTATTTTTTGGCTCTTTTAACACCGGGCGCAACCGGCGGAGCAGTAGCGCAACTTATGTTTTTAAGACGCGCGGGAGTGCCTACAAGCAAAGCGGCAGTTTTAGTTGTCGTCAGAATGTTAGGTTCGATTTTTTTTCTTGCCGTTTGCTTGCCTTTTTTGTTTTTACGCGACGAAAAAATAGTTCCCGGTATTTCAAACGAAATTTTACTTTGTCTCGCTTTTGTCGGAATTTTTCTTATAGTTTGGTGTATTTGGGGATTAAAAAAAGGTTATTTGGATTATTTTATTATTCAAATTTCAAAACATTTTAACATTTCAAAAAGAAGACGAATTTTTGCGTTTTATCGTGAAACTAAAAAAGCGATAGAATTACTTTTTCACGCGCCGAAAGCTATGCTTGTTTTTTTCATAGAATCGGGGCTTAATCTTCTCTGTTTGTACGCTATAGTTCCCGCGCTTTTACTGGGACTTGGTGTTTCGGGCGTAGATTGGTTTACGATTATGGCGCGTATGATTTGTTTAAATTTCATACTTTATTTTACCCCGACTCCGGGTGGCTCCGGCGTAGCCGAAGGCGGTTTTGTTTTTCTTTTTTCAGATACCGTTCCCGCGGGGATGGTGGGAATAATTGCGGTAACTTGGCGGCTTATCGCCGAGTATTTGCCATTCTTTATCGGTTTTTATTACACGATAAAAGTTTTTGGACACGACTTTTTAGCAAAACATTCCGAAACAGTAAAAGAATTTGAAGAAGCGGATGAAAATAACGGGTGATAAATTTGCAGGGAAAAAAACTTCGCGGAGGATTTACGACCGGAGCCGCAGCTGCCGCAGGCGCGCTTGCAAGTTTGTATTTTTTATACGGTGAAAAAAAGGATAAAATTGATTTTTTCGCTTTAGATAAAACGCCGCTTTCAATTCCCGTAAAAAATGTCGAATCAACAGAATTTGGAGCAAAAGCGGAAGTTATAAAAAATTCCGGCGACGACCCGGATATTACAAACGGCGTTTCAATTTTTACAGAAATTCGCATTTTAAAAGATACCGATAAAATAATTTTTAAAGCCGGCGTTGGCATAGGAATTGTCACAAAAAAAGGGCTTGCGCTAGAAGTCGGCGAACCGGCGATAAATCCCGGTCCCAGAAAGTTGATTACAAATTTAATCAAACCTTTGCTAAAAAAAAATACGGGAGCTGAAATTATAATTTCAATTCCCGCAGGAAAAGAATTGGCTAAAAAAACTTTAAATCCTGCACTTGGAATAGTGGGAGGATTATCCGTTATAGGAACTACCGGCGTGCTTCGTCCGATGTCTGAAGAAGGTTTTAAAAACGCGCTTCTTCCGCAAATAGACGTTGCAAAAGCCGCCGGGTTTAATACGCAGGTTTTTGTGCCGGGAAAAATAGGCGAAAGAATTGCGATTGAAAACGGTATTCCGAAAGAAGCCATAGTTGAAACGAGCAATTTTATCGGTTTTATGTTAGACGCTGCAAGAGAAAAAAAGCTCTCGCAAATTTTGCTTTTTGGTCACTTGGGAAAACTTTCAAAAGTTGCGGCGGGAGTTTTTTATACGCATAATCGTATCGCAGACGCAAGAATGGAGACCATAGCGGCTTATGCCGCTGAGACTGGTATTTCTTCCATAAACGTGAACAAAATTTTAACGGCAAATACAACGGAAGACGCGCTTACGATTTTAGACGAAGAAAACTTAACGGATATTGTTTGTAAAAAAATAGCAAAACGAGCAAGCGAAAGAGCGACTCGTTATGTTTTTAACGAGTTAAAAATCGGAACTGTTTTGGTAACTCTAAAAGGAAGATTACTTGGACTTGATAAAAATGCGGAAGAAATTTTAAGGGAGATTAAAGTTAAATGATTAAGGTGGTTGGTATTGGTCCCGGAAGTAAAGAATATATTTTACCCATCGCAAAAAAAGAAATAGAAAACGCTAAAATTTTAGTCGGAGGAAAGAGAGCATTAGCGGACTTTTCAAATGAAAATCAAATTACTTTTCCTATTACTAAAGATATTGACGGAGCGATAGAATTTATAAAAAAAAATACAGACGATGTTGTTGTTATGGTGTCGGGCGACCCTGGATATTATTCTCTTTTGGATAAAATTATAAAAAATTTTCCAAAGGATAAAATTATCGTTATTCCAGGCATAAGTTCCTTACAAGTTGCCTTTGCAAGATTAAATCTTCCTTGGCATCACGCCAAACTTTTGTCATTTCATGGAAGAATTCCAAAAGATGATGAAATGATTTTTGAAGAAAATAAAATACTCGGAATGCTAACAGATAACCTTTATAATTCAAAAAAAATAGCGGAAGTATTATTGAATTTTGGTTGGAAAAAAAATACAAATTTTACCGTATTTGAAAGATTATCTTACGAAGATGAAAAAGTCACGAACACAACATTGGAAGAAGCAAAAAACTCCGCTCCGATTTCTTGCGGAGTTATAATAGTTTATAACGAGGTGTAAATATGGTAAGTTTTGGAATTTTTGACGATGAATTTATTCGCGGAAACGTCCCTATGACCAAGCGTGAAGTCAGAATTTTAACGCTAAACGAAGGAAAAATAAACGACAACAGTATAATCTATGATATAGGTGCCGGCACAGGCTCGCTTTCAATAGAGGCCGCGCTTGCGGCAAAAAACGGCAAAGTTTACGCTATTGAAAAAAATATTGAAGGAGTAAATTTGATAAAACAAAATTGTGAAAAATTTAACGTGAAAAATATAGAAATTATAAATAAAATTGCTCCCGACGGAACGGATAATTTACCCGTTGCAGATTGTATTTTTATTGGCGGCAGCGGAGGAAATTTGACGGAAATTTTAAGCGTTTCGCAAAAAAAAATCAAACTTTCCGGCAGAATAATAATAAACGCAATTACGATAGAAAGTTTAAATACTTCGTTTGAATTTTTACGCGAAAATAAAGATTTCAAATATTATTCTTTTGAAGTTTTTGTGAGTAGATATAATCCCATAGGAAATTATCATTTAAAAAAAGCGGAAAATCCTATTTCAATAATAGTTTGCGAAAAAATTTGAGGTGAATATAATGGTGCATTTTGTAGGCGCCGGCCCGGGCGACCCTGAACTGATTACGAAAAAAGGCGCAAGATTATTGTCTGAAGCCGATGTTGTTATATACGCAGGTTCTCTTGTAAATCCCAAGTTATTGGAACTTTGTAAAAGAGAAGCAAAAATTTATAATTCGGCGACAATGACGCTTGATGAAGTGCTTAATGTAATGTATGACGCTGAAGAAAAAAATTTAACAACGGTAAGACTTCATACGGGCGATCCTGCCATATATGGAGCAATAGCGGAGCAAATGGACGCTCTTAATGAAAAACAAATAGTTTATGATGTAATTCCGGGTGTAAGTTCATTTTTAGGCGCGGCGGCGTCTTTAAAAAAGGAATATACTTTGCCGGGCATTTCGCAAACCGTAATAATTACAAGGCAAGGCGGCAGAACGCCGGTGCCTGAGTCCGAAAGTTTAAAAAAACTTGCCGCGCATAATTCTACTATGTGTATTTTTTTATCCGTTCATAAGATTGACGAAGTGGTAAACGAGCTGATTGAGGGCGGATATAAAAAAGAAACGCCGGTTGCCGTTGTCGAAAAAGCAACTTGGGAAGACGAACAAATTCTTTGGGGAAATCTTGAAAATATAGCTGAAAAAGTACATAACGCTAAAATCGCAAAAACGGCAATGATAGTGGTAAGTCCTTGTTTAGATGCAACATACGAACCGTCAAGGCTATACGCGCCGGATTTTTCGCATATGTTCCGCGAGGCTAAAGTATGAGATGCGCTTTAATTTCGGTTTCAAAAGAGGGCGCAAAGTTAGCTGATAAATTAAATCAATTTATGGAATTTGATGTATATGTTAAAGAAAAATACAGTAAATTTGCCACAATAAATTCTTTTTTTTACAACAAAATTTTTGAATTAATTTCTAAAATTTTTAATATTTATGATGCTATTGTTTTTATTTCCGCAACGGGAATTGCCGTTAGAAGCATAGCTCCATATATTAAAAATAAACTTTCGGATCCTGCTATTGTTGTTGTGGATGAAAAGGGCAAATATGCGATAAGTTTACTTTCAGGGCATATAGGCGGAGCGAATTTGCTCTCAAAAGAAATTGCCAAAATTACGGGAGGTACTCCGGTAATTACAACCGCTACCGATGTGCATAAAATTATTGCGCCGGATTTAATCGCTTCTGTTTTAAATTTAAATCCGTATCCAAAATCTGAAATTTTAAATATAAATACTGCGCTCTTAAACGGTGAAAAAATTTATTATTATATAGATAAAAATTTATTCAATATGAATTTTTATCTATATGAATTTAAACGATATAATATAGATATTAAGATAATTGATAATTTTAATTTTGACGAAGATAAATATAAAGTTTTTATAACAAATAATTGTATAAATAAAAAAAACACGCTTTGTTTAATGCCGCAAAAACTGATAGCGGGAATTGGTTGTAGGCGAGGCGCGGAAAAAGAAAAAATAATGTTTGCGTTAACCGATGCGACAAAAAAGATCGGAAAAGATTTATCGTTTATTCAAATAATTGCAAGTTCTGTCGTAAAAGAGAACGAGCAAGGAATTTTAGACGCAGCCTATGAACTGAAAGCGGATTTTAAATTTTTTTCAAACGAAAAACTTCAGGAAATAATTACAAAATATAATTTAAAAGAATCTGATTTTGTAAAACAAAATATCGGAGTCGGAAATGTCGCCGAAGCCTCCGCGCTTGCGGCGGCAGAGTGCGGTAAATTTGCGCTTACGAAAGTTAAATATGAGAAAGTGACGGTGGCTCTTGTATGGGAAAAATCACTGTAGTCGGTATCGGTCCGGGAAATGAACACGAGATTACTCCAAGAGTTAGAAATGCGATAGAAAATGCCGATGTTGTCGTTGGATACAAGACATATCTTTCTTTAATAGAAAATCTTATTGCAAATAAAAATGTAATAGGAACGGGAATGACTGGAGAAATTGAACGCTGCAAACTTGCAGTTGAAAATGCGGTAAACGGAAAAAACGCCGTTGTAATTTCAAGCGGCGATGCAGGTGTTTACGGCATGGCAGGGCTTGTACTCGAACTCTTGCTTGAAAAAGGAAAAGAAACTCGCCCTGAAATTGAAATTATATCGGGTATTTCTTCCGTTTTAAGCGCGGCGGCGATTTTAGGCGCGCCGCTTATGCACGATTTTGCCGTTATAAGCTTAAGCGATTTGCTTACGCCTTGGGAAAAAATTGAAAAGAGAATAAACGCGGCGGCTATGGGGGATTTTGTTATAGCTTTTTATAATCCCAAAAGTAAAAAAAGAGTGCAAAATATTGAAATTGCAAAAGAAATTATTTTAAAATATCGAGATAAAAATACGCCTGTCGGAATTGTTTGGAATGTGGGAAGAACAGGCGAAAAAAAATCCATAACTACGCTTCAAGATTTTACAAAAGAAGATATTTCAATGTTTTCTCTTGTGATAATCGGAAACAGCGCAACTTATGAAAAAGACGGCTATATGATAACTCCAAGAGGATATGAGAAAAAGGAGTCGTTTAGATGATTTTTTTGTTTGCCGGAACTAAAGATGGTAGAGAACTTGGCGAAGAATTATTAAAAAAAAATTATCCGCTTATCATTACCGTCACAAGCGATTATGGCAAAAGTTTAATAGAAAATAAAAATGTTATAATAAATCAAAAACCGCTTGATTTAAATGAGCTAATCATATATTTAAAAGAAAATAATGTTAAAATAGTAATTGACGCAAGTCATCCATATGCAATAAACGCATCACAAAATGCGATTATCGCGGCGGAGAAATTAAATATTAAATATTTGCGTTATGAACGAGCAAAAACCATAATAGATTACGAAAATATTTATTTAGTCAAAGATAATATGGAAGCGACAAAAATTGCCGCAAATTTAGGTAAAAATATTTTTTTTACGACGGGTTCAAAGACTGCAAAATATTTTTTTGAAGAGCCGCAGTTAAAAAATCACAGACTTGTTTTTAGGGTGCTTCCGGAAGCAAGAGTTATATCTGATTTAAATGCGATTGGTATTTTGCCCGATGATATAGTTGCGTTAAAAGGTCCTTTTACAAAAGAATTAAATCGCGAACTTTTTAAGGCGTATAATGCCGATGTTATAGTTACAAAAGACAGTGGAAATATAGGCGGAGCCAATACTAAAATCGACGCCGCAAAGGATTTAAATTTGCCCGTGGTTATGATAGAGCGACCTAAAATAAATTACCCCAATATTGCTTATGAATTTGATGATGTTTTTGATTTTATTTCAACGTATTTAAAATGATAGCGAGGTAAAATTATGGATATAATAAAAAATCCTTCGGAAATTGAAAAAAAAAGTATGGAAATAATTCGACCTTATGTTGAAAATATTTTTAAAAACGAAGATGAAATAAAGGTTGCCTCAAGAATAATTCACGCAGCCGGTGATGTCGATTATGCAAAAATTATTCGTATACATAACGACGCTA
The DNA here is from genome assembly GCA_017635875.1 of Selenomonadaceae bacterium. GTDB lineage: Bacteria > Bacillota > Negativicutes > Selenomonadales > Selenomonadaceae > RGIG9201. The sequence continues at coordinate 15,820 of JAGBKP010000208.1, forward strand.
TATTGTCCGCAAAAAAAGCTATAACAAACGGAAAAAATGTCTACACCGACGTTGAAATGGTGCGGACGGGAATCAATAAAAAAAGATTATCGGTTTATGGCGGCAAAGTTTTTTGCAAAATTGCCGACGAAAATGTTGCCGATAATGCAAAAAAATTTGGAATTACTCGCTCTATAGCGGCAATGCGAGCGTTCGGCGAAGAATTAAACGAAAGCGTAGTCGCCATAGGAAACGCGCCAACCGCTCTTTTTGAAGTTTTGCGTTTAATCGAAGAAGAAAATATATCTCCCGCAGTTATAATAGGTATTCCGGTCGGTTTTGTCGGAGCGGCTGAATCGAAAGCAGCTTTGATGAAAAACGGGAAAATTCCTTTCATAACCGTAGAAGGTACAAAAGGCGGTAGTCCCATAGCCGTCGCCGCATTTAACGCTATTCTTTATCAAATTTAAAAATAACGAGGAGAATTTATTTGCAAAATTTACCAAGAATTGTAATTGCGGGAGTTTCAAGCGGCACAGGTAAAACTACGGTTACAGCGGGAGTTTTATGCGCTTTAAAAAAGCGAAATTTTTCTCTTGCTTCTTTTAAAATAGGCCCGGATTACATAGACCCAAGTTATCACGAATTATTGAGCGGAGCAAAATGCAACAATCTTGACAGTTGGTTAATAGGTGAAAAAGAAGTTTCAAATTTATTTTACCAAACTGCAAAAGACGTCGATATTTCCGTAATAGAAGGCGTTATGGGGCTTTACGACGGAGGAAGAGAAGGCGTAAGCTCTACGGCGGAAATTGCAAAACTTATCGACGCGCCCGTTATTTTGGTTATAAATTGCAAATCAATAGGAGCGTCAGCCGCAGCTATTGCAACGGGTTTTCGCGATTATGACAAAGATATGAAATTTGCGGGAGTTATTTTAAACAAATTAGGTTCCAAAAGTCACGAAAATATGATTCGGGAGGCTATGAAAAAAGCAAATATAAAAGTTTTCGGAGCTATAAAAAGAGATGAAAATTTGCATTTGCCCGAAAGACATTTAGGCTTGCTCCCTGCGGAAGAAAACGAACAAAAAGACGAATTGGTAAAATATTTTTCCGAAATAGAAAAACAATTAAATATAGATGAAATTATTGCTGTTTCAAAAAATGTAGATCCTGTTAAAAATATAAGTTTTATTTCACGAAAAAGCGAACAAAAAAATGTAAAAATCGCTGTGGCAAAAGACGAGGCTTTTTCTTTTTATTATGAGGATTCGCTTTCGGTTTTAGAAGAAATGGGAGCTGAAATTATAGATTTCAGTCCGCTTTATGATGAAAAACTTCCGCCTTGCGACGGTCTTATTTTAGGCGGCGGATTTCCCGAAATGTTCGCTGAAAAACTGGAAAAAAATATCTCTATGCGAGATTCTATAAAAAATGCGGCGCAAAACGGACTTCCAATATACGCTGAATGCGGCGGGTATATGTATTTAATGAAAAGTATTGCGGATTTATCGGGTAAATGTTTCAATATGGCAGGGGTTATAGATAAACAAGCGAAAATGCAATATAAGTTGCAGACTGTTGGTTATGTAACGGCTACGCAAATTAGAGACACGATTTTCGGAAAAAAAGACGTAAAATTTAGAGGTCACGAATTTCATTTTTCTGTTGCAGACGAGGAGGAAAATTTATCGGCTTTTACAATGGAAAAGATGCGAACGGGGAAAAAATATTTGGCGGGTTATGCAAAAAAAAATATTTTAGGCTCGTATTTGCATTTGCACTTTAGAGGCGAAAAAGAAGCGGCCGAAAATTTTATAAATTCCTGTTTAAATTATAAAAATAAAAAAGGTGAGTTATGGGAAAAATAGTTTTAGTAACCGGCGGAGCAAGGAGCGGAAAAAGTGTTTTTGCTGAAAAGTATACGGAAAAATTCGGTAAAAATATTTCTTATATCGCAACGGCTGAGGTTTATGACGATGAAATGAGAAAAAGAATTTCACTTCATAAAGAACGCCGTCCAAAGGAATGGAAAACTTACGAATATCCTAAAAATGCGTATCTTGCCATAGAAAAAGCCGGACAAGATTCCGATATGATTTTATTCGACTGTCTTACAATTTATCTCAGCAATATAATTTTATCCATAGAAAATAGTATTGACGAAAAGATTATAAATGATGAAATAAATTTACTTATAAATTCCGCAAAAAAAATTCCTGCGACGACTGTTTTTGTAACAAACGAGGTGGGCGCTGGAATAGTTCCTGAAAATAAAATCTCTCGCATTTATAGAGATTTTGCGGGAATAATGAACCAAACTTTTGCCGAAAACGCAGACGAAGTTTATTTAGCAGTTAGCGGTATAGTCGTAAATTTAAAAGATATAATGGTTAAATTTTAAAACGGAAGGCGATTGTTTTGACAAAATATATTATGATGATGGGCACAAGTTCACATGTTGGAAAAAGTATTTTAGCGGCGGCTTTTTGCCGCATTTTTTTTCAAGACGGTAAAAAAGTAGCGCCTTTTAAAGCGCAAAATATGGCGCTTAATTCTTATGTTACAAAACTTGGCGATGAGATGGGACGCGCCCAAGTTATGCAAGCGGAAGCAGCTAAAATTGATCCTGACGCCAATATGAATCCCGTGCTTTTAAAACCTACGGGAAATTCTTCTTCACAGGTTATTATTATGGGCAAACCCATTGGAACATATTCTGCTAAAGACTATCATGAAAAAATAGCAAAAGAGGCGTGGGAAAAAGTAAAAACAGCTATTAAAAATCTTTCTGATGAATATGATACGATAGTTATCGAAGGAGCGGGCAGCCCTGCGGAAGTAAATTTAAAAGCGAACGATATTGTAAATATGAAGGTTGCAAAATATTTAAACGCGCCGGTAATTTTAATAGCGGATATAGATAGAGGAGGGGCGCTTGCATCTTTGGTCGGAACGCTTGAACTTTTAGACGATAAAGAAAGAGATTTAGTTAAAGGTTTGGTTATAAATAAATTTCGCGGAGATATAACTCTTTTAAAACCCGCTATTGATTTTTTGGAAGAAAAAACTAAAAAACCGGTGCTTGGAGTTTTACCTTATATTTATAAATTACAAATTGATGATGAAGATTCAGTTTCGTTAAACGATAAAAAAGATAATATAAACGCAAAAATTACTATTGCCATTATTCGTCTTCCCAAAATTTCAAACTTTACGGATTTTGACGCGTTAACTGACGAAGAAGATGTAAATATAATTTACGCCGAAAACCCGAAAGAAATTGATGATGCTGATTTAATAATTTTACCGGGGAGCAAAAATACAATTTCGGATTTATTATACATAAGACAAAACGGTATCGAAAAGAAAATTAGGGAAAAACTCAAAAATAAAACGCCTGTTATCGCTGTTTGCGGCGGTTATCAAATGATAGGTAAAACTATAAAAGATCCTTATAACGTTGAAAGTGATTTAGGTAAAATCGAAGGATTATCGCTTATAGATATGAATACGATTTTTAATAAAGAAAAACATACTTCTCAAGTTGCTTTAAAATCAAATAATATTTCTTTTCTGAATATAAATAAATCATATAAAAATCTTACAGGCTATGAAATTCATATGGGCGAAACTGTATGGAACGAAAAAGTAAATCATCCGTTTATGATTATATCAAGAAACGGTGAAAACATAAACGAATATGAAGGGATTTCATCGCCATTAATTTTGGGAACTTATATTCACGGAATGTTTGACAATGATGAATTTCGTACCGATTTATTAAACGCTTTAAGAATGAAGAAGGGATTATCGCAAGTTGCTTGCGTAAAATCTCGAAAAAAAATAAAAGAAGAAAATTATAATCTTTTGGCGGATATTGTGCGAAAAAATTTGGATATGGAAAAAATAAAAGAGTTCATAGGTGATTGATTTTGAATACCGCTATACTTGCATTTTTAATAGATACCGTTATAGGCGACCCTAAAAGTAAATTTCACCCCGTTGTTTTAATGGGGAATCTTATAAGTTTTTTTGAAAAAATTTTGTATAAAGAAAATATGCAAAATAACGGAAAATTATTTTTCGGCGGGGTTTTGGTTTTTTTTGTTTTAGCGATAACATATTATATAAGCATATTTTTAATGACGATGATTTATCATATAAGGGACGCTTTGAATTTACCGTATTTAGATGTTTTTTTAGAGGCGTTTTTACTTAGTTTTATGATTTCTCCAAAGAGTTTGTCCGCCGCCGCAAAAGAAATTTATTCATTTTTAGTTCTTGACAATTTATTATGCGCTAGGAACGCGCTTGGTTTTATAGTAGGACGAGATACAAAACATTTGGATAGCGGCGAAGTTACGCGAGGCGTGGTTGAAACCGTAGCGGAAAATACTACCGACGGAATTGTTGCTCCTCTTTTTTTCTTTTCTATCGGAGGTCTTCCGCTTGCGATATGTTATCGAGCGGCTAACACGATGGATTCAATGCTTGGCTATAAAAATGAACGCTATCTTTATTTTGGAAGAATTGCCGCAAGGGTTGACGATTTTTTAAATTTAATTCCCGCAAGAATTACAGGTTTGCTGTTTATAATTTCCGCAGCTTTTTTGAAACTTGACTCGCACTTTGCATATAAGATTATGAAACGAGACGCAAAAAAGCACCCGAGTCCTAACGGTGGATACGCCGAAGCCAGCGTTGCCGGCGCGCTTCATATCCGTTTGGGCGGAGAAAACAGTTATTTTGGGAAAAAAACTTTTCGCGCGTATATGGGGGACGCAATAGAAAAACTTTCTCCCAAACATATTATTTTAACCGTAAAACTTATGTATACCGCGACGATTTTGTTTTTGATTTTTAGTCATATAATCATAATTTCAATAAACAGGTGATATGCTTGCGTTACTTTTTTATTGCTTTGACTTTTTTGACACGGATTTCAATTTTTCAACCCAAAGAGTGGAAAGAAGAAGATTTTTCAAAAAGCGTAAAATTTTTTCCTTTGGTCGGGGGAGTTTTAGGACTTTTTTACGCCGGATTTGCGTATTTATTTTTTATAAATGATTTTTTTTTGGCTTATAAACATATTTTTTCATCCATTTTGATTTTTTTAATACTTTTTTTATCAGGTCCCCTTTTTTTCGATGGTTTTATGGACACTATTGACGGGATTTTTTCCGGTAGAGAAAGCGAAAAAATACTTGAAATTATGAAAGACAGCAGAGTAGGCGCAAACGCGGTAATGGCTTTCGGGGTTTATCTTATTTTGCTATACAGTTCTCTTTTGGATATGGATAAAAATATAATGTTTTATTCGCTTTTATCCGCGCCGATTATTTCTCATTTTATGGTAGTTTTATCCATTAAATTTTTTCCTTACGCAAGGAAAAACGGTATAGGTAAAATGTTTGAGATTAAGGATAAATTTACTGTTATATTTGCCGTTTCTTTCACTTTATTGCTGATTTTTCCTTGCGGTATTTTAGCGTATTACGCTCTTTTTTTTAACCTTTGTTTTACTGTTATATTTAACAAATTTTTGACAAAACTTTTGGGTGGATTAACGGGAGATACCTATGGCGCGGTTGCGACCGTTTCTTTTTTATTGACGCAACTTGTATTTTTGTTTTTGTCGAATGTTACGTATGGTAACCTCTAAAAACCGTTCTTTTCTTGCTTTTTCTCTTTTCTTTTTTCCCTCCGCAAGGGAGGACGGGCAAAAAAAACACAAGTAAGTTTTTTTAAAAATGCCCGTATATTTAATTTACAGAACTGCTTTATATGTTGCAAATATACGGCTGTTTGTGATAAAATAAACCAATCAATGAAACTTCGGGGGTAAAAATATGATCCATATGCAAGGCATTACCAAAATATACGAAGACAACGGCGCTATGGCGTTAAATAATATAAACGTAGATATTGAAGCAGGAGAATTCGTGTTTATAGTGGGCGCATCGGGTTCTGGTAAATCCAGTTTTATTCGTTTGCTCTTTAGAGAGGTTTTGCCTTCTGAAGGCGTTCTAATAGTAAACGGTATGGATGTGCCTAATTTAAAGAAAAACGAAGTCCCCGCTTTTCGCCGCACGCTTGGAGTTATATTTCAAGATTACAGACTTTTACCCGATAAAACAGTTTATGAAAACGTCGCCTTCGCTATGCAGGTCATCGAAGCGCCCCGTCGCCTAATTCAAAGAAGCGTAAACAGCGTTTTGGACGTTGTGGGGCTGCAAGATAAATACAAAGCCTTTCCTTCGCAACTATCAGGCGGCGAACAACAACGCGTAGCTATCGCAAGAGCCATAGTCAACCGTCCCTCTCTTGTAATAGCGGACGAGCCTACGGGAAATTTAGATCCTGAAACTTCTTGGGATATTATGGATATTTTTCATAGAATAAATCAATCCGGCACCACAATAGTTATGGCGACTCACGACAAACATATAGTTGACACCATGCGCCGCCGCGTTATCGCAATAGAGGACGGAAACATAGTGCGCGACGAACAGAGGGGAGGTTACGGCTATGAAGCTTAGTACGGCGGAATATTTTTTGCACGAAGTCGCCATTTCCCTTCGTCGTAAAAATTTGATGTCATTTGCGTCAATAGGCACGGTTGCCGTTTCCCTCTTTGTGCTCGGCGTTTTTTTGATTTTAGTGTTAAATTTCAACAGACTCGCGGGAACTCTTGAATCTCAAGTGCAGATAAGCGTATATTTTAACGATGAGGCGACCGCGGCAAAACAGCGCGAAGTAGCCTCCGCCATTCAAGGTATGCAGGGCATATCAAGCATACATTACGTAAGCCGCGCGGAAGCTATGGAAAGACTTCGCGAACGCTTGGGCGACCAAAAATATTTGCTTGATTCCTTGGAGGACGAAAATCCTCTGCCGGATTCCTTGGAAATTGTTGTAAAGCGGCCGGATATGGTGGAAACGGCGGCAAAAGCCATTTCTAAAATGGAAGGCGTTGAAGAAGCAAAATACGGGCAGGACGTTATCGAACACCTCTTTGACATAACAAGACTTGTGCGTATCTTTGGGCTTGCGCTTATGGTGCTTCTCGCCGCCGCTACGATTTTTATAATCGCAAATACCATTCGGCTTACGGTGTTTGCCAGGCGTAAAGAAATCGCCATAATGAAGTACGTTGGCGCAACCGATTGGTTCATTCGCTGGCCGTTTATTCTTGAAGGAATGGTGCTTGGGCTGATTGGCGGAATTTTGGCGGCTATTGCTCTTAGAAGTTTCTACGCGGCTATGGCGGCGAAAATCTACAGTACCCTTACTTTTTTCCCACTTATGCCACAATATCCGTTTATGAATTATGTAGCCGTCGCCATTATTTTGAGCGGTATGATTATCGGCACTATCGGCAGCGCCATTTCATTGAAGCGTTTCTTGCAGGTATAAGGAGGATTTTATGCTTACAAAAAAAATCCTCGCGCTTGCGTTGTCCGTCGCGCTTATATCTCCTTTTACGTTCTTTTTCCCCGCGTACGCGGACGATTTGGAGGACGAAAAAGCATCTTACGACGAACAGGCGGCGCAAAAACTTGAAGAGAGCGCGCGTATTCAAGCGGAAATAGACGCGGTATCGGAAGAAAAACGCTTAATTGACGAAGAAACCGACAAAGCGGTTGCAAAATATCGCGTGTTAAAGGGAGAGCTTGACGATATAGAAAACCGTATCGAGGAAAACAAAGAAAAACTTGAAGAACTCGAAAAAGAACACGACAGAAAACGCAAGTTTTTGGGAAAACGCGTGCGGGACATATATATTCACGGACGTATCAATTATCTTGATGTACTTTTTGGAGCGAAGGATTTTAACGATTTTATGACTCGAATGGATCTTTTAAAACGAGTCATTAAACGAGATTACGAACTTCTCGCCATAGTAATAAAGGAAAAAAACGATATAACAAAACTAAAAATCACACTTGAGCAAGACCGAGCTATGCATACTCCAAAAGTAAAAGAGGCAGAGACAGCGCAAGCAGTTGCCCTTGAAAAACAAGCGAAACGCGCCGCGCTTTTGGAGCGTATGAAAAACGACAAAGCTACGGTAGAGCGGCAATACGACGAACTTATGGCGGCGTCGAAAAAGATCGAGGATATGATAGCCGCAAGAAAATCCCGCGTATCCGGCTCTTACGCAAGTTACACCGGCGGAGGCGGCGGAGGTATGATTTGGCCGATATCCGGGCCTATTACTTCTGAATTTGGTTGGCGTGTTCACCCCATAACAGGTACGCAAAAATTTCACAGCGGTATAGACATTGGCGGCGACTACGGTGAAAATATTCACGCGGCGGCAAGCGGCGTCGTTACGGACGCGTGTTGGATTTCAGGCTATGGCTATACCGTTATAATTGATCATGGCGGCGGCGTTTCCACTCTCTACGGACACAATCAAGGTTTTGCGGTCTCAGAAGGGCAAAGCGTAAGTCAAGGCGAAGTTATAGCTTATTGCGGCTCCACTGGGAATTCCACAGGGCCCCATTGTCATTTTGAAGTCCGCGTAAACGGTTCTGTCGTAAGTCCTTATGGATATTTATAAAACATTGAGGTTATTATGAGTAAGAAAAAGCTGTTTTTTATTATTTTTTTAACGGCGTTTGTCAGTTTTTTATCCACGCTTTTTCTGCTGGGTTTTGCTTTGGCGAAAGCGGACGTGAAACTTGACGATGCGGCGCGTTTTATCGGAACATACAAGATTATAAAGAGCAGATACATAACGGAAACGGACAGCGCCAAACTTTTCGACGGCGCAATATCCGGTATGGTGAAATCTTTGGACGACCCCCATTCCCTATATATGGAGCCGCGTATGTATAACGAGCTTTTAAATCAAACCGTTGGCTCTTTCGGTGGAATCGGCGTATATATGGGGTTTAAGGATAAAAAAGTGACCGTTGTTTCCGTTATCGACGGTACTCCCGCGAAAAACGCAGGGGTTATGGTAAATGATGAAATTTTGGCGGTTGACGACGTACCTATTACCGAAATAGAGCCTGAAGAAGTGGTCTTTAAAATTCGAGGAGAGGTCGGTTCTTCCGTAAAACTTAAATTAAAATCCCAAGATGGCAAAAAGAAAGAACTTATAATCGTGCGCGATAATATAAAAGTAAAGTCCGTACAAGGAAAAATGTTAAAAGATTCCGTTGCGTATATTCGCATATCGAATTTTAACGAGCATACGGCAGAAGAGTTTGGCGAAGTTTATAAACAAATGGAAAACGAGGGTATGAAAAAAACGATTTTAGACCTTCGGCAAAATCCGGGCGGACTTGTAAACACTTGCGTGGAAGTTGCAAATTATTTGGTGCCCAAAGGAAAAATCGTAACCGTTGAAAATCGCGAAGGTAAGATTGAAGAATACGATTCGACTTTAGAGAAAGTGAAATATCCCCTCGCTGTATTAGTTGACGGAAATAGCGCAAGCGCGTCGGAAATAATTGCAGGCGCGATTAAGGATACAAATGCCGGTACACTCGTAGGCGTTAAAACATACGGCAAAGGTTCGATACAAGTGGTTCTTCCGCTTATGCACAGCGATGCGGTAAAACTCACCGTTGCAAAATATTTTACACCCAACGGCGAATCCATCGACGGAGTAGGTATAGAGCCGGACGTTGAGATAAAACTTACGCCTGCCGATACGGAGGACACGCAACTTAATAAGGCTGTTGAAGTGTTGAAAGAAAAATAGAGTGTGTTGTAAAAAAAATCTTCAAAAAGTTTAACTTTTTGAAGATTTTTTTGTTATTTGATTAAAGAATATATTATTTTATAGCGTTAAATCCATTTTCCAAATCCGCTATAATATCGTCAATATGTTCCGTGCCGATAGAAAGTCTAATCGTATTGGGGTAAATTCCTTGATCTTTAAGTTCATCGGCAGAAAGTTGGGAATGAGTTGTGGTTGCCGGGTGAATCACAAGGCTTTTTACATCTGCAACGTTGGCGAGCAGGGAAAATATCTTTAAATTGTCGATAAACTTCCACGCTTCATCTTGACCGCCCTTAATATTAAAGGTGAAAATGGATGCCCCGCCGTTAGGGAAATATTTTTTATGTAAAGCGTTGTCGGGATGGTCGGGTAGGGAAGGATGATTGACTTTTTCCACCAACGGATGATTGTTTAAAAATTCCACAACCTTTTTGGTATTTTCCGCGTGTCGCTCTAATCGAAGAGAAAGAGTTTCCGTCCCTTGCAAAAGTAAAAATGCATTAAACGGAGAAATTGTTGCGCCTGTGTCACGGAGCAAAATCGCTCTAATGTATGTCACAAACGCTGCGCCTTTAACAGCTTCATAGAAAGAAACGCCGTGATAACTCGGATTTGGCGCGGCAATATTTGGATATTTCCCATTTTTGCTCCAGTCAAAATTTCCGGATTCAACGATAACCCCGCCAAGTGTCGTTCCGTGACCGCCGATAAACTTTGTAGCGGAATGTACCACAACATCCGCGCCGTGCTCGATAGGACGAATTAAATAAGGAGTGCCAAAAGTGTTGTCTATTATTACAGGAAGATTATGTTTATGAGCAATTTTAGCGACGGCGTCAATATCGGGAATGTCACTGTTGGGATTGCCTAAAGTTTCGAGAAAAACGGCCCTTGTGTTTTCTGTAATATTCGATTCTACTTCTTCAAGGTTATGAATATCGACAAAAGTCGTCTTTATTCCATATTGCGGCAACGTATGCGCGAGAAGGTTGAAAGTGCCGCCGTAAATCGTTTTTTGCGCGACGATATGCCCGCCGTTTGCAGCAATCGCTTGTATAGCGTAAGTAATCGCCGCCGCCCCCGAAGCCGTCGCAAGAGCCGCGCTTCCTCCCTCTAGAGCGGCTATGCGTTTTTCAAACACGTCTTGCGTGGAATTTGTAAGCCGTCCGTAAATATTTCCCGCGTCCGCCAAACCGAAACGATCCGCGGCGTGCTTGCTGTTGCGGAAAACGTAAGAAGTGGTCTGGTAAATAGGTACGGCTCTCGAGTCCGTAGCGGGGTCGGGCGTTTCTTGACCAACGTGAAGTTGCAAGGTTTCAAATTTGTATTTACTCATAAGATATACATCCTTTCAAGTTATATTATAATGATTTTAGTAAAATGTTACTATATACTCTAAACGGTCTTTCCTGTGCGTTCGCCATAATCTTTTAAAGCGGAAAGTACGGCTTCTTCGGCTAAAACGCTACAGTGCATCTTGTGAGGCGGCATACCATCCAAAGCTTCCGCTACCGCTTTGTTTGTCAGTTTTTTTACTTCGCTTAAGGGTTTTCCCTTAATCATTTCGGTAGCCATTGAACTTGAGGCTATAGCGCTTCCGCAACCGAACGTTTCAAATTTCACATCTTTAACAACGTCGTTTTCGATTTTTAAGTAAATCTTCATAATGTCGCCACATTTAGCGTTGCCGACTTCGCCAATGCCGTTTGCGTCTTCGATAGAGCCCATATTTCTTGGATTTCTGAAATGATCCATAAGTTTTTCGCTGTATAAAGCCATATCCGTCACCTCATAAAATAAATTTTTTCTTGCCGGAATTTAAATCTTTCCAAAGCGGAGAGAAACTTCGGAGGTATTCCGCTACTTCCGTCACCGAACGAATTATATAATCAGCGTCCTTTTCGGTTATGTCTTCTCCGATACTTAAACGAAGCGAGCCGTGGGCTACATCGTGGGGTCTGCCGATTGCAAGCAGTACGTGACTTGGGTCAAGGGCCCCAGACGTACACGCCGAACCCGATGAGGCGCAAATTCCTTTGTCGTCTAGGAGCAAAAGTAAAGATTCGCCTTCGATTCCCTCGAAACAGAAATTTATATTTCCGGGAAGTCTGCGTTCTTTATCGCCGTTTAACGCGCTGTGCGGAATTTTTGAAAGTCCGTCGATGATTTTATTTCTTATTTTTGAAAGACGAGCCGAATTTCTTTCTATGTTTTTAACGGCTTCTGCAAGCGCGGTTGCGGTTGCGGCGATAGCGGGGACGTTCTCCGTTCCGGCGCGTTTTCCTCTTTCCTGCGCGCCGCCTTCTATTAAGCTTGAAAGTTTAACGCCCGTTTTTGCGTAAAGAAAACCTACGCCTTTAGGCCCGTGGAATTTATGCGCGGAAGAGGAAAGCATATCTATATTCTCTTCGCATACGTTTATCGGGATATGCCCTACCGCTTGCACTGCGTCAGTGTGAAACAATACGTTCTTTTTCCTGCAAATTTCGCCGATTTCTTTTATGGGCTGAATCGTCCCGATTTCATTGTTGGCGTACATAACCGTAACAAGACAGGTGTCCCCCTTAATACTCGTTTCAACTTCCTCAGGAAGAACTACGCCGTTTGAATGAACATCTAAAAGCGTAATTTCAAAGCCTTCTCTTTCAAGTTTCTTGAGAGTATGAAGGACGGCGTGATGCTCGAAAGCGGTTGAGATTATATGCGTTTTCCCCTTCGCTTTGCCTATAGCGGCGGCTGACAGTATCGCTTGATTATCCGCCTCGCTGCCGCCGGAAGTAAAAATTATTTCCTGCGGTTTTGTGCCTATGGCGGCGGCTATATCTTCCCTTGATTTTTCCAATATTTCCTTGGCTTTTTGCCCATGCGCGTAAAGGCTCGAAGGATTGCCCCAATCGCTATTCATTAGGGAAATCATAGTATTTACAGCCGCGTCGCTCATCTTTGTCGTGGCTGCGTTGTCTGCATAAATCATATAAAGTCCCCTTCAAATTTTTTTGTTTATTATAATGCTATTTAACTACTGTGTCAATAGGTTTTAAAATTTAAAAATAATTGCCATCTAATCCGTTACGTGCTACAGTGAACTGTTTTATATGTGCGGGCGATGATTTACGCATATTTTCCGCTTTTGGGAAACGGAAAAAACGAAACAAAAACCGCCGTGAAAGCGCTTGAAATAAAGCCTTTCACGGCGGTTTTCGCTTATGGAATTCTAATCTTACGGAAAATTATCGGGCGGCGCATTAAAAATTTAAAAGCGTAAAGTTTATGGGAAAAATCCGTGATTTCATCCTGTATGCTTGAAAAGTCGAATGGATCATTCGTAAATACTTTTTCATAGATTTTGAGCCGATGGACAAATATTTTCGTTGCTTCTTTTTGCGGATGCTCCGAGAATATCTATTTGTTTTAAACTTTTATCCCGTTTTTATATGTTAGAAGCGTAGAAAAGCATTGGATTTATTGACTCCGTATTTGTCAAAAGCGAATTTACGTCCTGCGTGTTTATAGCCGCCGTATCGGTATTTACGGACGCGGACGGGCTCATATAATCCCCCGCTTTTAAAAGCGCGGTGTCTATCGGCGAATACGCTTCCCCTTTAGCGTCTATAAGGCTCAATATATCGTTTGCCTCCATACTTTGTTGGCAAAGATAGCGAAGGAACATATAGCCGGACGTATAGCGAATTGACGTTCCCGTGCCGCCCGAAAGCGTCATGGCGTCTGCGAGAGCACTTTTGTCGGCGGCAAGTTTTTCAATGCGCTCCATATTGCCGCCGTCGTAATCGTCCAAACCCATAACAAGCTCCGCTATGCCTTCGGTGAAAAATTCCGGCATAGTGACCACGCCGTTGTTTTCGTATATCTTTGCAGTGCCGTTGGAGTACATAACCGCGTGCACCATTTCATGAGCCACTGTTCTGTCCAAATAATTCATATAAGTTCCGCCGTCTACGCGGGTATTGCCGTTCGGGTCGTCCGGGTCTATCTTAGCGTACAGGGGAAGGGCAAACGTCATTTCTATGACATTTGAGGGGGTGGTGTCGTTTTCTTTTTTGTCGGTAGCGCCCGTATCGGCTTGCACATTTTCCTGATTTACCAAAAATCTTACCCTTAGCGTCTTGCCGTCAAAATCAATCCCGTACGAATCGGAGATGAGTTTTGCGGACTCATCAGCCCACCAATATTCCATTCCCTTTGTAATGGTTTCGATAGACTTTTTGAGCTGCTCCGCCGTGTAGATTTTTTCACCGTCTTTTGTTTCCGAGAACACTTGATCCGTAAGCTCCACCGTTGTCCAAAGGTCGGGATTGTAAGTAGAATAAGTCTGCCACTTTCTATCAATCGCCTGCGTAAAACTTGCCGGCCATTCAATGTAAAACGTACATTCTTTTCCGTCCGCGTTAATATATTTATGCGTTGTGGTAGACCCTGCCTTTGGCATCGCAAGCTCCGAAAGCGTCCCCGTTTCCGGCACTATTCCCGCCGCGTCTTTAACCGTAAGCCCGCCCGCGTTATATCCCGAAACCGCGCCCGTGTCCGTCGTAAAATCATCTTTCTTGCCGAGAACAATGCCGCAAGTTTCCCAAAGCCTTTGATTAAGGTCGGGTATAGCTTCCGTGTCCGATACATCGTTCACAAACGAATTTATAGCGTCCTGCAATCCGTTAAACCGCGTCGTTTCCTTCACGGCTTCATCAAGAATAGCAACCCCGCTCGTAGTAGTGTCGTTGGAATACTTAGTAAGCGCGTTCATAAATTTTGTCATAGTTTCAACAGCCGTCGCCATTTTACTTCACTCCTTTAAAATTTATACCTTACTTTTTTCTTTTCTCTCTTTCTTTTGAAAAAGAAAGAGAGAAAAGAAAAAAGTAACAAAAAAGAAAAGAGAGAAAGAAAACTTTATCAAACTCTATTGATTAGTTTTCCCTTTATTGTTTTTTATATTAAAGTTCTTTTTCTTTCTTTTGGTACTTTTCTTTCTTTTTCTTTCAAGAAAAAGAAAGAAAAGTACGGTTTTTAGACGTTACTTTAAAAGAACAGTTCGATGCGGCCGAAAAGTTTTTTTGCATCGTTGTTGCCGCTGTAGAGGGTGTCGCTGCCCTGGAAATATTTTCCCGTTACCAGGACGTTTTTGAGCGGAACGAATCTTGCGCCGATTTCAACGCCTTTTTGTCCCCAGCCGACTCCGTCCGTTGTGGGGAAAAGGCTTGTGGTTGCGCCGTAGCGTCTGTACGCGAGGTATGCGCCCCAAGTGCCTTTGTTTTTGTAGTCTGCGCCTTTGTAGTCCGCTTCAACTTGCCAGGATTTATCCTCGCCGTTAAATACCGTGCTGTCCTTGCCGTTGGTGTTTCTCGCGTACGCGCCCCACAGAGCAAAATTCTTGTCGAAACGGTAGCCTAAATTTGCAGACCAAATGTTCGCTTTGTCGTTGTTGGCGGTGCCTTTGTCCGTCATAAGGAAGATGTTTCCGGTTAGGCGATAGTATGCAAGCCCGCCGAAAAATCCCTTTTTGCCGCCGTATTGCAGATTTACCCCGAGGAAATTCGCCGCCTTGTCGTTAAAATAATCATCTCTATTGTTGATAGGTCTTGCGGCTCTCAGTACGCGGTTGCTTACGACATAAAGTCGGGAATCGCTGACATTTATCCGCCCCGCCATTAAAGAGGCGCGGAATTTTTTGTCTTTGGAGGAAACGCCGATTTCCCCGCCCGAAAATTCGTCATCGAAAATAAGCCCGCGTTCGTTTGTATAAAGTCCGATTTTACCGAATTTCAAGTTAAAATTGCCGTAATTTCCCTCCGCATAAGCGCGTTTTAACTTGATGTTCCCGCTTTCGTCGGTTTTCATATTCGTAGACGCGTCAAGTCTTGTATGGATAGTCCAATTTTTGTTGACTTCCATTTTAGGCTCAAGACGGAGAAGGAGTTGGTCTGAATTTTCCTTCGCGCTGTTGCCGTTGTAGTCGTGGCGTTCGCTGCCGTAGGTGTAGCGCAGATAGCCTTCCCATTTCACCATATCCGCGTGTTTTTCAAGTTTGGCGACTCTTACGCCGAGATTATCGAGTTCGTCCCGAAACTCCGCCGCGAGTTTATCCACAAGAGCTTTGTCCGCGCCTTTGGGATTTTTCGCCATAGCCTTAGCCACCATTTGCGCCATTTCGTAGCGCGTAATGTTGCGGTCGCCCCTAAAACTAGCGTCGCCGTAACCGTTGATAACACCGTCGCGAGCAAGCTGAGCAACCGCGTCATAAGCCCAATGCCCCCGAGGAACATCGGAAAATGGATTTGCGGCGGCGAGTGCAACGCTTGCGGAGCAAGTTGCCAAAAGCGTTGCGATAACTGTTTTTTGCATTATGAATCCTCCTAAAAATGAATAAAAAGAAAAGCAATTTTTAAATGCGGAAACGAAAAATTAAGGAAATATTGTAGCGTCCATCAAACGACTTCGACACAAAGAACCCCATATAGAGCGAGGGCGCAAAGCTCCAACAATCACCACAATTTCTTCAAAGTAATAGAAGCCGCAATATCCTTATCGTGACTGCCCTTTAAAAGTCTGGCGTCGCCGGCAAGCGTCCAATTTTGCGCCAAGTTCACGTCGCCGAACAAGCGAAGCACAAAATGCGTCTTGTCCTGCTTGTTAAATAGCCTGTGACTGTTTATCGGGTCGCCTTCAAAGTGATAATTTATAGAAGGCTCCGCGCCGCTAAAGGCGTGTTTAACTCCTATACGCGCGCCGTAACTTCCAAGTTTTGCGACGCGTTTCATTTCAAGCCCAATTTGACCCGCAAAATATGTGTTGCTTAGACTGTCCGTATGATGATTGTAAATTCCCAAGCCTTCTTCACCATATCCGCCCTGACGAAGTTGAGAGAGTTGCATATTGAAATACGGGCTTACCCTCCAAAGTTTTTGGTTGTTGTGGAGTTCCTGCTTATATTCGCCGCCGAGTTCGTAGATATGCCCGCCGCTCTTCGCCTCACCGCTTAAACCCAAAGTCGGTATGCCGCGACGGTGAGTATTTCTCAGCCAACCTACATTTGCATAAATATATGCGTCAGCCGCGCCTTTTTTATATAAACCGTACACGCCTACTCTCGTATCGTAAGCATTTCCGCCGTTGTTTTTGCCGGAAAATCCCATGGAATTGTAACCGACAAACGCGCCTAATCTCCAATTTTTATTTATCGCTTTGTCATAACCGCCGGCTATCGCCGTACCGTGATAGTTCGCGCCGTTTCGCGTATCTCCCCAATGTTTGCCGATATTTACCCATATATCGTTGTTGAGGTTGTTGTCGCGTGGAATGTCAAAGGCGGTGTTTAATCTTTCGCCAATAGCGTTGCTTGCCGCGCTGTTCTGTTGAGTTATCGAAGCAATATCCGCCGCGCTGCTGCCGCCGATGTCGGTTAGCGTTTGTTTTGCGCTTGATGCGTCCATATTGTAAAGAACGCGCATCTCGTTAAGTCCGTTCGCGTCGCCGTTCGCTCTCAAAGTTTTACGCATAGCGTTCATAGCGTTTAGCGTTTCATTTTGTTCGCTTGTGGTATCGCCCAAATTATTAGCTTCAACCGCAGTGACTACGAGATTGTTTGCGTCCTCCTGCTTTATTTCGGTATTCATCATACCGCTTGATTGCGAAGAATTCGCAATATTGCCCGTAATTCCCTTTGATGCGGTTAAAACCTTGCCCGTTTCATCTGGAAGATAATTTACCGCAGTCACCGCGCTTCCCTCGACATTCGCCGTTCCGTCGACTTCGATATTTCCGTTAGAGCCGCCTCCGATTGCTGCAAGAGTTCCGTCGGAGATGAGTTTTGCGTCGTTGTCGCCATTTCCAGCTATAGTCAAAACAGAATTTTTATCCGCCGCGCCGATTGTTCCGTGATTTATAAACTGCCCCGTGGTATCGTCGCTATACCCGTCTGCCATTTTGCTCGTCATATCGTTCACGGTGTAACTGCCGCCTAAAACCGCCGCGTTTTTTGCCACGGTTACATTTACCACATCGGCTTCTCCGCTATAAAGCAGAGTGCCGCTGTTTACGTTCAGTTTCGTATTTTCCGCGCCGTTGATATTTCCGTCGTACGCCATATCGGCGTTTACGTTTATATTTGTTACAAGGCTTGGGACGTATTTCTTATAAGGGATAAGTTTGCCGTCGTATTGGAGCATAAGCCCGCCGGTATATATTGTATTGCCCCTATTATTTTTATCCTCTGTAACGACTTCGGAATCGGATATTCCCGAATCCGCGCTAAAATTCTTCCAATCGTTTGTTATGTTGCCTTTAAGTTTTGCGCCTTCGTTTAAATTTATATTGTCAACGAAAGATTCTTCGCCTATAAATATCGCGCTATCCGCAGCCTCAATGGAACCGTTTACGTTAATAGTTGCCATTTTGTCGTTAAGGTCGCCGTTTTGAAGGTCAGAGAAGCTGAAATCATCCGCCCTGTGGTTCATAGCGTTTAAACCCAAGTTATACATTTTGGTAATTTGCCCTTTTTCAACCTCACGCTTATAACGCATATAAGAGCCGCGATATTCGGTCGTCGCGCCCAACGAATTTGTTCCGAACTCTGCCCAAACACCAACGCCGCCCTCGCCGTTCGCCGTCACTGTTCCGTCGATATTTATGGTATGATTTTTGCCGTAAGCCGCAAAAACGCCCGTGCCGTATTTTCCGTCGCCGTGAACTTCCGTACCTTTGGCAACCGTTACGGTATTGTTCACGCCGTCCACGCGAACGCCTACCGACGCATCGCCCCCGGCGTAAATATTTCCCGCTTGCGTTATGTTATTGTTAGAGCCGTAAACGTGAAGCCCCACGCCATAAGTCGCGGTATTGTAGCCGTCAACGTAAGCCGTACCGTCGGAGTTTCTCGCGGAATATCCTTGCGTATTGGTAAGCGTCTGCCCGCTATTATATATAGAGCGTCCGTAGAAGTTTTTGCGGTCTATTTTATAGCCGATGTCCTGCATAAGAGCGAGTTCCGCTTCCATAAACGTATTGTAACTGCGGTAATTCTGATGGCTCATAAGGCTGCGTTCAAGGTCTATATGGGAAAATTCCGGAAATATCTCTTTTTCATTAAGAGGCTCCCACATATTTATGGGAATTCCCGAAACTTGATTTCCGTTAAGATCTGTAAAAGTCTTGCCGTCAAGAACCTCCGTCACGTTATCGCCGCGAAAAGTCAAATAGGTTTTGCCGTTTCGCCCCGTAAACGCGTTCATATCGTCAACTATAAAAGTATTCCCTTTATATTCTTGGATATCTTCGGGAGTTCCGTTATTCATATAGTCTTCATACTTTTCGGAAGTCATAATATAAAGACCGGATTTATCGGCGCGTCTGCCTGTTTGGTCATAAAGATGAGCGGTAAAACTGTTTGCGTTTGCCGCGCCATCCGTAAATCTCCAAATGTTTTTTTCAACACCTCTCGTAACCGATATTCCCAAACTGTGACCTATTTCATGAAACATTACGGGGGTAATATCAATTCCGTTCATTTCCTGCGCTACGGGTAAAAGAGCTTTAGACGTGACAAAGCCGTATCTGCCGTCGCCCTCGTCCTTACCGATATTTTGACCGATAAGTACTCTCCCGAACCCTATTGCGGCAGAATTTTGGTGAGAACCGTCCACAATAGAATCTACTGTTTCTATCCATTCAATATTAGAGCCGTTTTGAATGGCATCGTGCAAGAAATTTGGATTATTCGTATTAAATCCGTAAGTTCGGGAGTTGGAACGAGCGAAAGCGTTCGTAACATCGCTTGTACCGACGAAAAATTGAACGGGCTTATTATTTTTCGCCCCCGGACCTAAAATCTCCGCCCACTGTCTGAAGGATTCGTTCAGTCCCGCCTTAATATCGTCTTTAAGGGTATAGACTAGGGGATTTCCTTCAAAGGTTTTAAAATAATTTTTCGCCGATTCGTTTCCCGCATCTTCTGCGCCGTAGTAATAAATTTCAAAGATATTCTTGCCGTCAAAGCCGACGTCGCTTGTGGTCATAGCGTCCACGGCGGAAAAATTGACGCTTGCCGCAAGATATAGAGCGATTACAAGGGAAAGTTTGCTTTTGTTCGATTTTTTCATATCAAAACTCCTTGTTCCTTTTTATACATCTTCGACTATTGTACCGCGTTCCAAGGTTATTTTTACAAGACTAGGGGGCGCGGGCGTAGCGCTATGCGTTGAACGCGGCGCTGCGTCCGCGAAAAACTTACCACAATTTTTTCAAAGTAATCGATGCGGCAATATCGCGGTCGTGACTGCCCTTCTGAAATTTTGCGTCACAGTCTAATTGCCATCCGTCGGTGGAACTTATGTTGCCAAACAAACGAAGAATAAAATGGGTTTTGTCTTGACTACCGCGCAGAGTGTAACGGTTGGAATCGTCGCCTATGAAGTTATAGGATAAATCGGGGTCTGCGCCGCTAAATGCGTGTTTTATGCCGACACGCGCGCCATAGTTGCCCATTTTCGCCACGCGTTTAAACTCCATGCCAAGCTGACCCGCAAAATA
>JAGBKP010000209.1 GCA_017635875.1 Selenomonadaceae bacterium
CTTTATTCTTTTCTCTCTTTCTTTTATAAAAGAAAGAGAGAAAAGAATAAAGTAACAAAGAAGAAAAGAGAGAAAGAAAATTTTAATAAACTCTGTTGATTAATTTTTTCTTGTTTTTATATTAAAATTCTTTTTCTTTTTTTTCTTTTGGTACTTTTCTTTTTTTCTTTTTCTTATAAGAAAAAGAAAAGTACGGTTTTAAGCTAATTTTCTTTTCTTTTTCGCATCGCGATTTTTGAAATAAATCCAGAGCGGGCTTGCGATAAATATTGAGGAATAGCAACCGCTCGCAAAACCGATTAGAAGGGCGAACGCGAAATCCTTTGTGGTTTCCCCGCCGAAAAAGTAAAGCGCAAAAGTGGTGAATAGAACGGTGAACACAGTATAAAGCGAACGCCTCAGCGTTTGATAAATACTTCTGTTTACCAGCTCAAAAATATTTCCGTCGCGTTTAAAGTGAAGTTTTAAATTTTCTCTTATTCTGTCAAAAATAACTATAGTGTCGTTTATGGAATAACCAACGATGGTTAAAAGAGCGGCTACAAAAGACGAGTCAATTTGTCGTTGCGTTATTGAAAATACCACAAGCACAATTAAAATATCGTGAACGAGAGCAAGCACGGCGGAGACGCCGAAACGCCACTCAAAGCGATACGCAACATAAGCGATTATAAGTATCCAAGACACAACAAGGGCTTCAACCGCGTTTAAGATAAGTTCGGAGCCTATAACCGCGCCGACTTTTTCCTCGCGCATAACCGTGTAATTTCCAACGCTTTCTTTTAATGCCGCCATAACTTCTTTTCGTTGTTCTTCTTCCATATCGGCAGTGCGAATCATAACGGACTCAGACGCTTCAACGCCCGATTCTTCGCCCGAAAGCTGAATGGTCGCGCTATCCATACCGAACGGGCGCAAGCCTTCGCGCACTTTTGCGACGGTCACGGGATTATCGAATTTTAAATCTATAATCGTGCCGCCGGTAAAATCTATACCGAAGTTAAAACCTCGTATGCCCATACAGAAAAATCCGGGAATTATAATGATAAGAGATATAATAAACCAAAGTTTGCCCCTTGAGGCAATATCAAATTTATTCACTCTTTTTCACTTCCTTTCCCGCAAAAAATATATCATTAGTGCCGTAAAGCGTGGGATTCGTAAAGAGTCTTGCCGCTATAAGTTCTTTTAACATATACTGCGTAAGCGTAACCGCCGTAAACATACTCAGCATAACGCCAAGCCCCAAAGTTATGGCAAAGCCGCGAATAGTGCCTGTGCCGAGGAAAAAGAGCACAGCCGCCGCGATTATGGTTGTAATGTTAGAGTCAAAAATCGTGGTAAAAGCGCGGTCAAATCCTGCGTCCATAGCAAGGCGCAAACTCTTTCCCCGCCTGAATTCTTCTTTAAAATGTTCAAATATAAGCACGTTTGCGTCAACCGCCATACCTATTGAAAGTATAATACCCGCAACGCCCGGAAGCGTCAGCGTAGCGTCAAGCATTTTCAGCACGAACAAAAGCATAATCGTATAAGCCATCAAGGCAACGTCCGCTATAATTCCCGGTACGCGGTAAGTCATAAGCATAAAGATTAAAACCGCTCCGATACCGACTGCAAAGGCAAATTCGCTTTTATCCTTTGAATCTTGCCCCAAAGAAGGGCCAACCGTGCGTGTTTCTATGATGTTTACTTTAACGGGAAGCGCGCCGCTTCTTAAAAGCACGGCGAGTTGCTGCGCTTCTTCAAGTGTGCGTTGCCCCGATATTTCCGCTCTTCCGCCCATAATAGGCTCTTTAACGTTTGGCGCGGTTAAAACTTCTCCGTCAAGCAAAATTGAAATTGTGCGTCCCACATTCTTTAAAGTAAGTTCGCCGAATTTTTTTCCGCCTTCTTCGGAAAATTCAAGATGCACGACATGACCGCCGCCCTGCTGGTTAGTCGCGGCTTGCGCGTCTTTTAAATCCGTGCCTGTCAAAACGGTATTTCCTTCTTCGTCCTTAAATTCAAGCATAGCGGTTTTGCCGATTGTTTTAATAGCCGCGTCGGGGTCTTTAATGCCCGGAAGCTCTATAATAATTCGTCTCTCGCCTTCGCGCTGAATAATAGGCTCGGTAAGTCCCATTTCGTTGACGCGTTTTTCCATAATGTTGACAACGCGAGCCATAGCATCATCGTTGACTTTAGCTTTTTCCGTATCCTCCGCCTCTAAAACGACGTGCGTCCCGCCCTGCAGGTCAAGTCCTTGACGAATACTATGCGCCAGCGGATAAACGAACACAAAAAATACCGCTATAATTATAAACACGGTTGCAAATAATTTTATAATATGTTGTCGTTGCAAAATCATCATCCTCTCACTTCTAAATCTACTTCTTTCTTTTCTTTCTCTCTCTTTTTTATAAAAAAGAGAGAGAAAGAAAAGAAA
>JAGBKP010000210.1 GCA_017635875.1 Selenomonadaceae bacterium
CTACTTGGAACAAATGGGCCGCTTCGCTTCGACTCATCCTGCCCGCAAGGCATTTCTTGACAACTCTTATTTTCTCTTCCGCTACTGCCTTCTGTTTGTGCGGCATGAAAAACTCCCCCTATGATGACAGTTTTGTTTTTTTACTGTCTCTCATAGGGGGAGCATATCAAAGCGAGGGGTTTTTTGTGTAGGTTTATTAAAGGTAACGCAACACTTAACATTTTTTCTACTATCTTTGGGTGTTCCAAAATTTTCGATAAGTTGTTTAATTTATCGCTTTTGATTTTATGCACGCGTTTTATACACTCAAACAAAAAAATTTCTTGACACAGAATCTAGCGAATTGTATAATGTGGTCAACGTACAAATAACTGTAACATAAAGAAGTTGTTGTGGGATTTATTGTTTGAGATTTTATTTGAATGTGGATGGTGCAGTTATGAAGAGAAAATTTTTTGGTATGTCGATTGAAGTTTGGGATACTGAAGGAAATCGACTATTGACCGATGTTTTGCGTCACATTGAAATGAAGTTGTTGTATTTTTTTGATGTTCCGTTAGACGGTGTGTGTTGTTTTAAAGAATGGGTTATACGTGCTAAAGCTGTAAGACCGGAAATGGGTTATTTGCTTGATTGGATTGAAAAAGATGCTGATATTTCCGCTCTGTGTCGATATAACCTTGTAAATTCTCCAAGTGATGAGTTGCGTGACGAGTTTAATGTCACTAAAATGGTGTTGCAAAGGTTGGAGAAGAGTATAGATGTCGCTGTTTTATGCTCTGATTTTGCGGATGTTATTGAATCTCTCAAATATGTACTAAAAATGGAAGTCAAAAAAATTGTAAAGAAAGACGATACCTGCGAGATATTCGAAACTTCTGTGGGATATATGGATTGGTTAAGTTTAAAGGCTTGTTGGCAACTTGAATATGTTGAAATAACAAGATTTGATGGTATCGCCACCTCACACAAATCCGAGGTGGCTTTTTCTATTGCGGCATAAGGAGTGAAACATATTGAAACAAGAAAATCCTATATATAATGAATACAAAATTTCGCGAGATTCTATACAATTGACGGATGCGTACATATTGAGATGTAAGGCTGAACGATTTTCCGACATATCCCACAAAATGCAATTTGATTTGGCAACTCAGGTTGGATACGCGCAGGAACGTGTTTCCAATAATGAAATAAATGGCTATATGAAAGTAGTCGTTTCTTTATTAGTTAAAGATAAAAAACAAGAAGTAGCTCAATTCTCTGTGGAGTGCAAAGGGATATTTTGTATAAAGGAGGAAGGGATTGATAAAAAGGAACAGGAAAAACGTATTCAATTGCAGATCGTTCCTCAATTATTGCCTTATGTTCGCAGTGCAATGAGCAATTTATCGTCAATGCTCCATATAGCACCGATTATTTTGCCTACTATGGATATTCTAAAATCTATTCAGCAAAACAGGTGACATATAATGATTTATGTAAGATTTACTCCTAGCGATTACGGAAGAACTGTGAAGGCTAGATCTGCTGCAGAAAGCATGGCGAAATTTTTATGTCGTACAGCAACAAAAGATATGCGAT
Organism: Selenomonadaceae bacterium; assembly: GCA_017635875.1. Classification (GTDB taxonomy): domain Bacteria; phylum Bacillota; class Negativicutes; order Selenomonadales; family Selenomonadaceae; genus RGIG9201. The sequence continues at coordinate 1,585 of JAGBKP010000210.1, forward strand.
ATGTAAAAAACTTTTGTAGTATTATGCGTAATTCGTATAATTGGGATATAGAGAATTATCTTGCCAATCTTGAACCTTTTTTTGAACTCATTTACATCAGAAAGGCAAAAGATAATGATGAAAAACAGTATATTCAATTAGTAAAAAATCTTTACGGAACATGCAAAATTGATAGTGACATCAATATAATGCGCGGCTTTATGATGGAGTATCTTATATGGCAAGCCTGTCAAAAAAATAGGTCAAGAAACTGGTCTATGAACATGGGATGCACGGTAACAATCAACGATAGATTGGTGCATATTGAATTGCAAAATGAGTCAAAGAAGACCGTTGATGTTGCGGCTTGGTGTCAGATGGGATTATGTGGCTTTTTTATTGAATCAAAAAGCCATCCAAAATATTTTCAAAATAAAGATGCGAAATATTTAGAAGCTTTAAGAACCGAACTTACAAAGTATACTGATATTACATATAAGATTTGTTTATTCTCTTTAGATGCCAACGGACTATTAGAAAAGTACGCAGAACAAGAAGGTTATTCTATTCAAGATGATACTTTGATTTTGAATGAAAACAATTTATTTTCAGTTAATATTTTTTCGTTAGTAAGTTGAACGATATTAAATATTCAACAAATATAGCATAATCTTGCGACCGTTTTAATATATCCGCGACTAACCTTCGCATAATATCATAACAAAAAAAGTTTGAGGAAAATTCCCCAAACTTTTTTTATGTCAAAATATCTTGCCGAGTATAAACCACATACGTTGTTTGCTTTCCGCGTCGCTGCTCATCAGGTCGTCGCCGCCTATGCGCCTTGCGTAGTCAAATCTTGCGAAAAAGTCGTCGCGTTTCGCGTATGTTACGCCTACGCCGTAGCCCTTCAGCGTCATATTGCCTTCGCCGCCCGCTTTTCCTATGTGTACGTGTCCCGCGTCATAGTACGCGCTGAGGGTTAAACCTTTTATCGGCGTGTGATAACGAAATTCAAGCGTGCCCAAAAGTCCTTCGTCGCCCGACGCTTCGCCTTGCGGGTACGCTCTTACTCCCCTTGCGCCGCCTAAGTATATATGCTCGGAGCTGTCGAGATTGTTCGCCGCCTTTTGCCCCGAAAGTTTCATCATCACGTCAAAACGCTTGCCTAGACTGTGGATTCCCAGAAGTTCAAAATTTGCCTTTGTAAAGCGTCCCTCCGTGTTTCCCGCTCTCGCTATGTCCCTTGCCTCGCTTGTGTCGGGGGTGAGTGTTCCCGTTGTTACGCCTACGTTGTAGCTTAACATCTTGCCGTTGTCGCGCAAAAGTCCGTCAAGCCCGATATTTATCGCGTTGCTGTGCTTTTTCCACGATACGCCGTATTCGGTGAGTTCGTCCGTTATATCGCGGTAATTGTAGCCGTAGACGACGGAGAGCGAATTTTTCCGCGTGTTCCATAACGGCGTTTTGGCGTATACGCTCCAAGTTTTCGCGTTGCCCTTCGCGCCCAATGCCCGAAACACGTTTCCAAGCTCGTAATCGGAGCGGGAAAAGCCTATGCCGATTTTCGTCGCGCTATGTCCCACGGGCATTTCATAGCCGATATTGTAATTGTGTTGCTTTTGATTTGACAACATACCTCCAAAGGTGAACTTCCCGCCTTCGCCGAATGGGTTGTATAAATTCCCCTGCAAGCCGTAACGATAGCGTCCCGAAGACTTACTGCCGTAATTTTCCGCGTACAGAGTAAATGAAGTTTTTTTGCGGTTAGCCACTTTAACTTCAAGGTCGCTGGTCCCCTGCTTTTCGCCGGGGCTTATTACGCCGATAATCTCCACGCCGTTTAAATCCCTGAGATTATAAAGCGAGGTTTCAATATCGTATGTCTTGATTACTTTCCCCTCTTTAAGCCCCTTTAACATTCCCTCCGCGACGCTTGAATTTAACTCGCTCTTATTGTCGAGTTTGATTTTGCCGTATCTTCCCGCCTCTATTTTTAACGTCAATCTTTGGTCGGTCGCCCTTTGATTGGGAATATAAGCCGTCGCGACGGGATAGCCGTGCTCCCTTGCGTAAGCCGTAAGAGTGTTTACCGCCTTTGTAAGCTCTTTGCCGTCGATTTCGCGGTTCAGGTACTTTGTCATCAGCTTTTGAATTTCCGCGTCGTTCAGTTTCATATCCGGATGCTCTACCGTAATGCCCGAAAGCGTAAATCTTACGCTGTTTTCCGCGGGTTTTGCCTCCGGCGCGACGGTCTCGATTTTTTCCCTTTCCGCAGGCGCTTCCTCTTTAATATCGTCCCCGGGCGCAGGGACGGCGGGCGCGGCAAACACCCACGCGGGTAAAACTACCGCCGCCGCGCATACCGTTAAATATTTCTTAATCACTTTTTATTTCTCCTGTTTTTTACTTACGTCTACTTTCTTTTCTTTCTCTCTCTTTTTTATCCTCCGCAAGGGAGGACAGGTAAAAAAGAGGAGAGAAAGAAAAGAAAGTAGCAAAGAAAAGAAAGAGAGAGAAAAAATTTTAATAAATCTAATAACACAGGGCTTCGCCCCGTACCCCACAAGGGGAACTCGTCCCCCTTGACCCCCGTTTTTATTATTGATAAATCTATACTTGGGGGTAAAAATTTTTACTGTTCTTTTTTGTCCTCGTTGTTTTGCGAAGTTTCGACGCTTTGCGTCGTATCTGCCGTATCAGCGGCGTTTGCGCTCTTGTTTTCCTGCGCCGCTACTGCGTCAACGCTCATCGACGCCGGCATATTTCCTCCTTGATTTACTATCGACAATTTGCCGTCTACTATTACCGTAGTGTTTACGCTTTCGTTGTTTTCCGTCTTGCTTGATTCGGAAGACGCGTCCTTATTTGAATTGCTCGATCTTGTCGAAGAACCGGAAGAACCGGAGGAAGTTGAAGAATTCGAAGCGGTTGAAGTTGACGAACTTGTTGCGCTCGAAGAACTTGAGGAATTAGAAGATGTTGCGGAAGTTGATGAAATTGTCGAATTTGAGGAAATCGTAGATGTTGAGGAAATCGAAGAATCGGAAGAAGTCATATTTGACGCGCTTGTTGCGTTCGTTGTAGTTGTCGTAGTTGTCGTAGTTGTTGCAAAGCTATCTGTTGACATTTGCGCCGCCGGATTTGCTATGCTCGAATTTGTCATCGGCGAATTTGTCGCCGTCTGCGCGTTGGATGCCGCCGCGTTTTCCGCTTCCGTCAAGGTCTTCATCGTGATATTTTCCGCATAGGTGTTGCCGCCTTCCTGCTTTTTGCCTACGCTTTGCAAAACCTCTTCAAGAGTGGTTGTCGCAGACGGCGCAACCGTCGGAGAAACCGGTTCCGTTTTCGGCTCTATAACGGGCGCAACAGGCTCGGTTTCTGCGGACGTAGGCGCAACGGTCGGCTCAACTGTAGGAGTTTGCGGCGTTGTTTCTTCAACGGGAGTTGTCGTTTCAGATGTTGGAGTTGTGGGGGCGGCGGGAGTTGTCGGAGTCGTAGGAG
>JAGBKP010000211.1 GCA_017635875.1 Selenomonadaceae bacterium
CAAAAAAAATAAAACAAAACATATTAAAGTTATATGAGGAAATCGGGACGGAGGTTTTTGGAAATTCCCGAGTAGTCGAAATTCTGGGTTGTTCGGAAGTGACAGCAACGTCCTATTTGAAAAGGATGGAGGATAAACTGAAGATCATTGTTCCAGTAGAAGGAATGGGGAAAGGGAAGTATAGGTTTTCTGTATAAACAAGCCAGATATTCTATTACTGATGCATGTAGAAACGCGGAATGGTGCATGTCAGAAGAATTTATCAAGCTATCTAGTTTATTATCCATAATAGAAGGAGAGACTAGAAATGATTAGGGAATCGTTTGACTGTTTTACTGTATATAAATAATCTGATAATAATGTGTTTATACATATAGATATTGAGAATGATCATGTTTTATATGAAAAGTTATTTAATTATTTTTTTTTCAGAAGAAAAGTTGTTGAGATATTGTGAAAATAACAAACATATTTCGTTTTACCCATCATCAAAAGCATATACTATTCTTTATAGACACCTGCGTACATATATTGATTCAGAAAAAGAAAAAATGCCGCTCCCTGTTTTTGCACAAGAAATAGAGCAAATTTTGGCTATTGAGAAAATAATTACTATTGCACATGGTACTGAACTTGATGAGAATGAGGTAATAAATGAAATGAAAAAGATTCCCATAAAAAAATGTTGGGGTTGTCTACGGTATATTATTGTATTTCATTACAAGAAGAAATATTTTCGTTCTTACACATGACCGTGTAGTTCATTGCAAAGGTTGAAAAAATTGATTTCCTTGTAATTGATGAAGTGTATAAATTAGAAACAGATAAGGAGAATGATAGGGTTCTTGTATTAAATATGGTGTATTATTATTTAGCTCAGAAGGCAAAGAAATATGTCCTATTGGCGCCATTTATTAAAGAAATACAAGACTGTGAAAATTTGGAAAAAAAACTTTTTTTACATGTCAGATTATTCACCTGTTGTAAATAATGTGATACCACGACGTATAATTGATAGTTCAGATAGGTTTACGGAATGCGAAGAACTGATAAGTAATTTGGAAGGGCATAAAACATTAATTTATTTTGCAACATTTGTCGTTTGCCAATGGCAGAGTTTGAAATTGCCAAAGTCTTGTAAGCAAAGGATTTTGACGCTACTTATCATAATACTTCTCGTATGAACTTTAGCGATTTTAGATTATATCCCAAAACGCTGCGCAAAAAAAGTATTAAAATTTTTTCCGCGCATATAAGGTTATCGCCCGTTACCGAAAAATTTAATCCGGCGTCGATTTTATTCCAATCTACGCCGTTAAAATTCGCTAAAAGTTCATTTTCGCCCTCGCTTATTTCTATTTTGTCTTTAGCGTTGCAGTTTTCGCATATAAAACCGCCTTCTTTTATCGAAAGGCGCAAAGATTTTTCTTTTTTTTTGCCGCAAATGGGGCAAATATCGAATGAAAGCGGAAATCCCGCAAGATTTAGTATTTTCCACGCGGCTATATTTGCCGTTATTCTCGCGTTTCGCTCCTCTAGCGTCTTAAACACTTTAAGCGAAAAATCGAATATTTCAGGTTCTGCTACGTTCTCAGGCAAAAGTTCGCCTAAAAGTTCCGCTATAAAAAGAGCGTACGCCATTTTGGTTAAATCCGCTTCAAGTTTCGGGAAACGCCCCAAAATACCCGCTTGTCGTATAACGTCCAAGTTTTTGCCTTCGGAAAGCTTCGCGCTTATATTGCAAAACATCGTAAGCGGCGCGGCGAGGGGATTTTTTGCTCTCCTTGCGCCGTAGGCTATGCCTTTTATCTTTCCCCTTGAAGATGTTAAAAGCGTTATTATTTTATCCGCGTCGCCAAAATTTTTAGAGCCTATAACAACAGCTTCAGTTTCATAATTTGCCATATTCAGCCGCCCAATCCAAAACTTTGTATCGCGCCTTCAACGTCTCGCCAATCCTTTTTCACCTTTACCCATAAATCGAGATAAACCTTTGCGCCGACCATTATTTCAATATCTTTTCGTGAAAGAGCGCCGATTTCCTTTAACAGCGCGCCGCGTTTACCTATAACTATGCCCTTTTGACTTTCCCTTTCCACGTAAATCGTGGCGCGAATATATATGTCGCCCTTTTTGCGGGTTTTCATCTCGTCAACTTCAACGGCGATAGAATGAGGCACTTCGTCGCGAGTTAATTGCAGAGCCTTTTCCCGTATAAGTTCCGCCGCTATAAGGCGTTCGGGTTGGTCTGTCACCATATCGCTCGGATAATACATAGGCCCTTTGGGGAGATATTTTTTCGCCTCTGCCAAAAGGCTATCTAAATTCTCATTATTTTTTGCGGAAATTGGAATTATCGCGCTGTATTCGTAGGTGTTTTTATATTTTTCAATAACGGGCAAAATATCCGTTTTTTCGAGTAAATCTATCTTGTTTATCAAGAGCATAACGGGGCGATTTGTACTTTGCAAGCGTTCTATGATGTATTTTTCCCCAGCGCCGAAAGTTTCCGTCGCGTCCACGACAAAAAAAATCGCGTCCACGTCTTTAAGCGTACCTTCCGCCGCTTGCACCATATATTCGCCGAGTTTATGCTTTGGCTTATGAATCCCCGGGGTGTCCAAAAAAATAATCTGCGCGTCATTTTCGGTTAAAACGCAGAGTATTTTGTTCCTTGTTGTTTGCGGTTTGTCGGACATAATGGCGATTTTTTGACCGATAAGTGAATTTATAAGCGTGGATTTTCCTACGTTTGGTCTGCCAATAACCGCCACAAAGCCGGATTTAAAATTTTCGTCCGCAAGATTTTGAGCCGCTTCTTTGGCGTTATCATCGCGAGAAATATTGAGCGCGTTCATTATAAAACGCTGTTCAGCCTCCATCTCAATCCTATCCGCTTCTTCGATATGGTCGTAACCTAACAGGTGAAGCATACCGTGAGCCGTCAAAAACGCGATTTCGCGCTCTAAAGAGTGCCCGTATTCCTCCGCTTGCGCCTTTGCTCTTTCGCAGGAAATTATAATTTCCCCCAAATTACTGTTGTCTACGTCTTCATCGGTTTCACGAAACGCGAACGAAAGCACGTCCGTCGGGCGGTCTATGTTTCTGTATTTTTTGTTCAGTTTATGGATTTCTTCGTCGTTCGTAATGGTAATGCTTACTTCGCTTTCCTTTTCGTCGTATAGTTCGCCGATTTTTTCCGCCGTTTTTCGGCAAATATTTTCTATTTCCTTATCCACACGCAAATTTTCGGGAAGATTTCCAAAAAAAATATTCATTTGTTCCCCTCGTATTTCTCATAAGCCTCGACTATCCTCGTAACTATATCGTGACGCACCACGTCTTTTGCGGTGAGGTACGATATGCCGATGCCTTTTATATCCTTTAAGATTTTGGTCGCGTCATACAGTCCGCTCGTTTGACCCCGTGGCAAATCCACCTGCGACAAGTCGCCCGTTATCACCATTTTGGAATTTTGCCCGAGTCGCGTTAAAAACATCTTCATCTGCTTTGCCGTTGTGTTTTGCGCCTCGTCTAAAATTATAAACGCATCCTCAAGCGTTCTTCCGCGCATATAGGCAAGGGGCGCAATTTCTATAATATTTCTCGCGATAAATTTTTGATACAAGTCCGCGCCCAAAATATCCTGCAACGCGTCGTACAAGGGGCGCAAATACGGGTCTACTTTTTCCTGCAAATCCCCGGGCAAAAATCCGAGACTTTCCCCCGCTTCTACGGCGGGCCGTGTTAAAATTATGCGCGAAACGATTTTTTTCCTTAAATATATCGCCGCCATAACGACGGCAAGATACGTTTTCCCTGTTCCCGCAGGGCCTACGCCAAACGTTACGTCGTTCTTTCTTATAACTTCCAAATAATCCCGCTGACCTAAAGTTTTCGGGCGAATGTGCTTTCCCTTGGCCGTGACGAGCACGGTGTCCGAGAACAAACTGTGCAGTTTATCCCCTTCGCCGTTTTTTTGTAAGGATATGGCGTAACGGACTTCTTCTTTTGTTATCTTTATCCCCTGACGATAGAGATATTGAAGTTCCGTCAAAACGTTTGCCGCGTCTTTATCGTTTGCGCCGACAAATGAAACGCTGTCTCCCCTGCTTATTGTCTTGCATGGGAAAGAATTTGAAAATATGGAAAGTATCTCGTCATTCGTTCCAAGTAACGCTTTCGCTTCGTCTTTATTTGCAAAAACTATCGTAGTGTCTTCCACAAATTCACTCCTCTATAACGCCGTTCGGATATAATTTTACAAGTTCATAAAAACCTTCGACGACTTCGTCAACCGTTATCGCTTTCATACACGGCGCTTTGTTGCCGCAATCCCTGCCGTACCATCTGTCGCAAGGGCTGCAACTGAAATTATGCTGAATACATACCGCGCCTTTTTTGGGCACCCATTTTGTTTTTGACGTAGAGCCGTACAGAGCAAGTATCGGCGTTCTAACCGCAACCGCAAGATGAAGGGGCGCGGAACAGCCGCATACGAGGTAACTTGCCCGTCTTAATATTTCGGCGGATTCGGTCATAGACGCTTTTCCCCTTAAATCAAGCGCGTTTTCGGGAATTTTAAACGGCTTGTCAGCGTCGTCCTTTCCGCCTATTATCACAAAATTGTATTCGTCCGAAAGCTTCGTCATAAATTCATAATAACGCTCCGCGCTCCAATTTTTAACGGGATTTGAGGCAAAAGGCGCAACGGCGACGAATTTTTTATCGCCCGCAATCGGCGAAAGCAAATTATTGACGGCTGAAATATCCGCCTCAGTCGCGTCCGCTACGGTTAAGCGCGTCACATCCGCCGTAAGTTTAAGCCCTATGGCGTCCTCTAAAATTTTCGCCATATATTCGGTTATGTAATATTTATAGTTATAATCGGGGAGTTCTATTCCGTGGGTCATAAACAGCCCGCGTTTATGGCGAAGCCCCGCGCGAACGGGAATCATTGCCAAAAACGGCAAAAACGCGCTTCTGTATTTAAAGTCCAACAAGAGCGCGACGTCGTAACGCCAAATCTGTTTTATTACGGGCAGTATCGGCATACCCTTATCGTATATCACAAGTTCGTCCACAAAGGGAATATTAACCAAATCCTTCGTTTCGGGCGACACCAAAAAAGCTATCTTGCTGCTCGGAAATTGCTCGCGAACGGCGCGCACTATCCCCGTGGAGCAGATAACGTCGCCTAAAAGGTTATATTGCACGATTAGAATTTTATCAAATTTTATTGCCATATTTTTATCCTTTATCTATCGAAAAAACATTGTGGTAATTATAGCATAAACTTAAAGGTTTTAAAATAGTTTTAATCGGCAAAACAGTTTCATAAAATCACCTTGCTTTCCGTCAGAATTTGTATTATCCTATGAACGTGAAAATTTTCTGTAAGCTATGTATATAATTAAATACTCGCATTGTTGTCTTTCGCGGAAAGGCGGTTTATGAACATGGTAGAATTATCCCCCAAACTTTTAAATTCCGTCACAAAACCTACAAGATATACGGGCGGAGAGTGGAACGCCATCAAAAAAGATATGTCTGAAATTTCCTGCAAATTTTGTTTGACACTTCCCGACGTATATGAAATCGGTATGAGCAATTTAGGACTTCAAATTTTGTACGGCGTTTTAAATAAAAGAGAAGATACTGCGGCGGAGAGAGTTTACGCGCCTTGGGAAGATATGGAAGAAAAGATGCGTGAAAGTAATATCCCCCTCTTTTCGCTTGAATCAAAATTTCCGCTGAAAGAATTTGATATATGGGGATTTTCACTGCAATACGAGATGATTTTTACCAACGTCTTAAATATGCTGAATTTGGCGAACGTTCACCTCTACGCTAGCGAGCGGACGGAAAACGAGCCTTTTATCGTGGGCGGAGGACCCGCGGTTTACAGTATTGAGCCTATGTCGGATTTTTTCGATTTTTTCGTGATAGGCGAAGGCGAAGAAGTTTTAAACGAAGTAGTCGATGTTTTTATAAAATGGAAAAATACGGGTAAAATCGGAGGTCGTAGGGGATTTTTAAAAAATCTCTTAAATGTCAAAGGAATTTATGTGCCTTCTTTTTACGAGGCAAGATATGACGATAACGGCAATTTTACCGAGCTTACGCCAATGGAAAACGCGCCGAATATCGTATACAAACGAATAATAAACAATATGGATAACGCTTACGATATGCGTCCCATAGTGCCGTATATGGATATTGTACATAATCGCATAAGTTTGGAGCTTTTTCGCGGTTGCTCTCGCGGTTGCCGCTTTTGTCAAGCGGGAATGTGTTACCGCCCCGTAAGAGAGAGGAGCCGCGAAAAACTTACAGAGCTTGCGAGGGATTTAATCGACGCCACGGGTTACGACGAAATTTCATTAACGTCGCTTTCGTCCGCGGATTATACCTCGCTTACGAAATTAGTGGACGAGCTAACCGAAACTTTTTGCGATGAAACGGTAAGTCTGTCTTTGCCGTCTTTAAGGATAGACAGCTTTTCGATAGAGCTTGCGCATAAGATTTCAAAAGTTCGCAAAAATTCCTTAACATTTGCGCCTGAGGCGGGTACGCAACGACTTCGCGACGTTATAAACAAAGGCGTCACAGAAGAAAATCTGCTAAACGCTTGCGCCGCCGCGTTTAAAAAAGGTTGGCGACAAGTAAAGCTCTATTTTATGATGGGACTTCCGACGGAAACAGACGAAGATATTATAGGCATCGCAAATCTTGCCCAAAAAGTAGTTGATTTATACGAAGAAATCAAAGGCAAACGCGGCGTGAAAGTTACCGTAAGCGTAGCCTGTTTTGTGCCTAAGCCTCATACGCCTTTTGAATGGTTCCCTCAAATTGAACTGGACGAATTTATTCGCCGTCAACAGCTTTTAAAAGAGCATATAAGGGATAAATCCATAGTTTTTAACTATCACGATTCAAAGGTAAGCGTGCTTGAAGCCGCGCTTGCAAGAGGCGACAGACGACTTTCAAAGGTGATAGAAACGGCGTATAAAATGGGCGCAAAATTTGACGGTTGGACGGATTATTTTAAATTTGAAGTTTGGAAAGAAGCCTTCGACAAAAATAATCTTTCAGTGGAAAAATACGCGAAAGGGCTTGATTTTGACGCGCCGCGTCCTTGGGAAATCACAAATCCGGGGGTTTCAAAAAAGTTTTTGCTTTCGGAATGGCAAAAAGCTATGAAAGGAGAACTCACAGCCGATTGCAGGCGGGGTAATTGTACGGGTTGCGGAGTTTGCGGCAAATTAAAAGCCGACGTTACGCTTGCCAAAGATAACGAAAACAATAAAAACGAAGTGTCGGAAAAAACTTTTTCCGAAGACGAAGAAACGCTCTATACGTATCGCGCGAGAATAAGAAAAGGGGAAGAACTCGCTTTTTTATCGCATTTAGACTATATAGCCGTATACGAACGGGCGATTATTCGCGCAAAATTGCCTATGGCGTATTCAAAAGGTTTTCACCCGCATATGAAAATAGCCTTTGCGTCCGCTTTATCCGTAGGAGTTATTTCCGAAGCCGAATATATGGATTTTTCGCTGACAAAACACATCGCGCCGGAAATTGTATTTTCAAAATTATCGCGAGAACTTCCAAAAGGAGCGGAAATATTAAAACTTGCGGAAAGAAAAGACAAAACGGCTCTTATGGCGGCGGCGGATACGGCAAAATATAAAGCGCAACTTCCGTATAGCGGAAGTCTAAACGACGCAAATACAGCCATAGCAAAATTCAACGAGGCAAAGAGCGTTTTATATACCAGAATTACCCCCAAGAAAAAGCGAGAAAAAGATATAAAATTTTATGTAAAAAATCCGCTGACAATAAAACCGATCGATAATTATTTAACCGTATTCATAGAAATAAAAATCGACAAAAACGGGAGCGTAAAGCCAAGCGAAGTTTTAAAGGTGCTCGCCGATAATTTTAATTTGCAAATAAAACCCGACGAGGCGAAAATTACGCGATATGAGCTTCTTTCAAAAAATAAACCGTTGCTATAGGAAATCTACATTCCCTTGGGTGGCAAGATTATCGCATCGGCGAAGGCACGATGGTTTGGAAAAATTACAGGCACAGATATAGCAGGAGGCGAACAGAATGTTAGGAGCTATCATAGGAGACATTGTCGGCTCCCGATTCGAGTGGCACAACCATCGTTCAAAGGAGTTTGACTTCCTAACTTATAAGTGTTTCCCAACGGATGACAGCATTATGTCATTAGCCTTGGCGCAGGCGATACTTGAAAGCAAGTCCGATAACAGTGACCTTTCGGAAAAAGCTGTGGAGTGTATGCAGCGTATTGGCAGGAAATATCCCAACTGCGGCTATGGCGGCCGTTTCATGGATTGGATGTTTTCCGATGCCCCCAAGCCCTATAACAGTTTCGGCAACGGAGCCGCTATGCGCGTAAGTGCCGTCGGATTTGCCGCAAGTAGTATGGAAGAAGCCAAAACGCTCTCCGAAAAAGTTACCGCCGTCACACACAACCATCCCGAAGGGCTAAAGGGCGCGGAAGCAACAGTAGTTGCTCTCTATATGGCGCGGAGCGGTAAAAACATCTTGGATATACGGGACTTCATCAATAAGAATTACTATCCGATGAACTTTACGCTTGACGGTATCAGGGAAAGCTATCAGTTCAATGAAACCTGCCAAGAAACCGTACCCCAAGCGCTCATGGCGTTCTTCGAGTCCACGGGATTTGAAGATGCCGTACGAAATGCAATATCCATCGGCGGGGACAGCGATACGCTTGCCGCTATCACAGGAGGCGTTGCAGAGGCTTATTACGGCATTCCGGCAAGCTTACGAAAACACGCGCTTACCTTCTTGGATGAGGAACTTCTGCGTATTTTGACGGACTTTGAAAACAAATACCCGCCTGTGGCAGAGAATAATGTTGGGATATGACTGCCTACATACGACGCAGCAGTAAGCGAAAAAGGAATTAGGGCGTGTTGGTAAACTCATTACAAATTTCAGTAAAACATTTCGAAAAAGTTGTGTGTTGTACGCTTTATCTGCAAGCATAATAACATCTTTTAAATCTATTTGTAGAGCCAACTCAATAGATGGCTTGGAGTCATGGATATTTCCGGGGGTTAAAAGGAAAGAAACGACAC
>JAGBKP010000212.1 GCA_017635875.1 Selenomonadaceae bacterium
CTCTTTTTTATAAAAAAGAGAGAGAAAGAAAAGAAAGTAGCAAAGAAAAGAAAGAGAGAGAAAAAATTTTAATAAGCTCTGTTGATTAGTTTTTCTTTTGTTGCTTTGTAATTTTTTGTTTTGTTTGTAGTCTGAAATTTATTTATCAACACAAAGAAACGAAAAACCCCCGATTGCAGTCGGAGGTTTTCGTTTAGTGGAATACATAGCTGTATTCGCGGATTTAATCGCGTATTATATCCGCAAACGGTTCAACAGCTACGACAACAAGAAAGACAATGAGCCTAAAGAGGTTTAAGCCGCCTCTGTAAATAATGGAATAGAAAAACCTCGATTGGTGTCGAGGGTTTTCGTTTAGTGGATCACATCGAATTGAATAATATTTCTTTCTGCGAGTCTAATATAGCATACGACCAATGAAATGTCAAGGCGATAATCGTAAAAATGCAGTGGAATTTTTATTGTTTTTGGGCTAAAAGTCAGAGTGAATTTATATATAGCTAATCAGCCTTGTTAAACTTCAAGCTCATTTTATGCAGATACCAACCTAAAATAATTCCTCCGACAGCGATCGGAGCTTTGCTTACCGAATCCATAGCCGTCAAAATAACGAGCCAAACGAGAACGAGCGTTGCCGTCAAAATGATAACGGAATTTTTAGTCATAATAATCCTCCCCTTTACCTCTTTTTGCGGCTCCTTTTATTTTTTCGCGGCTTACTAAAAAATCCCTTAACGGTTTCCGTCAATATATGCAAAGAACCGTCCAAAACTTTCGCTATGCACCAACCTATTATGATAAGAAGTAAATCGCGCTCACTTATATCGTTAAAAATTTCCATTATATGTAAAACGCCCTCCAAAAGGGACAATAACACCTAAATACCGCCACAAGATTATCATAACAAATTAAAACGATAGTTGCAAGCAATTTTTACGAAATGCCCGCGACCGAAATGCCCGCGACAATAATCGTAAAAATGCGGTGGAATTTTTATTTCCAATTTGTTTCTATTTCCTTTTCAAGGTCTTGAAAAAGAGTAAAAAATTTGCCTTTTATGTTGTCTATAGCCTCTTTTGAAAATTCGTCGCTATATGTGTGTATTAAAAGATTTCTGGTCTTTAAAAGCGCAATCCAACCTTCTTCGTCTTTGATAATGCCGGCAGAATACGAAAGACGTATTATAGAAAGCGGCGATCCCGTTTTTGCCGCCGAATAACCGTAATTTTCAAGGACTTTTTTCATAAGTTTCCAAGAGAGCTCAAAGGCGAGCTCAAAAAGCATAACCGCGCCCGCTTGTTCAATCACGCTATAAGGCGGCTCTATTTTTATTATTTCCTTTAAATTCTTAACGGCTTTTTTAAAATCATCCCACTCTCTCATATAGCACAATCCCTTCTCTTTCAATGTTTTTTCTGAGTTCTTTTCCTATCGGCTCGCCTAAATCAACAACATCAAAAGGCAGAAGTGTTTCGAGAGAATTTTCAAGATCTTCGGCAAAAAAGAGCGAATTATCGCCTATAACGGCAAGGTCTATATCGCTTCTGTCGGCATTATCCCCTCTTGCTCTTGAGCCGAAAAGCAAAACTTTTTTCAATTCGTGCTTTTTTGCAAGCTCTTGTATATTTAGTTTTACGTTTTCTTTTAAGTCCATACTACCGCCTCCTTTATACGTATTTTAACAAAATAAATATCAATTAACAAGATAAAAAGGATTTAATCGCTTTTATTAGAATATTATTATGTAGAAAATGCTAGAGCAATTTGTAAGTTTGTTGTTATTTGAAGGGTTTTGGCAAATGTTTTTAGTTTAGTGGTGTTCATTTCTTTTGCTCGTGCAAAAGAAACGAACCAAAGAAAACACGCAAGGGCTTTGCCCCTTGACCCCAAAAATTTTAGTTCCCGCTTTTTAATTTACCGTTTGTCTGTAATATAGGTTTTGGCTGTGGTTGCCTATGCGCTTGGACATGGGCTTCGCCCAACTTTCCCCGATTACTTTAGTGGCGTTCATTTATGTTTTGATTTACGCTCTCTACTGCGATGCTATAAAACTCAATAATGTTTCCCCATTTTCATATCTTTTCATAAAAAACACAATAGCGCATAAGGAGCGGCGCAGGACGCGCCGCGCGAAGCCTTTGCCCCAAGGACGGGGCAAAGCGAGCAACAAACATTTGCGTGGACTCGAACTTCTTCAAGAGCAAAGATGTAAACTGCTTTACTTGCAGGGTCAAGGGGCGGCGTCGCCCCTGCGTGTTTTCTTTTTGCTTCGTTTTTCTTTTGCACGAGCAAAAGAAAAATGAAGACAACGAAAA
>JAGBKP010000213.1 GCA_017635875.1 Selenomonadaceae bacterium
CAGCAATATCTAAGTGCTAAAGCACTAAGATATTGTATGAAAGTAACAAAGAAGAAAAGAGAGAAAGAAAATTTTATCAAACTCTATTGATTAGTTTTTTTAATATTAAAATTCTTTTTCTTTTTTTCTTTTGGTACTTTTTTTTCTTTCTTTTTCTTATAAGAAAAAGAAAAAAAGAAAAGTACGGTTTTTATAAATTATTATTAAATAATCCATTTTCTGATATAAAAGCAGGCGAGCCTGTATGCACCGCCGCACCGTAGCCTCTTTCACCGTGGAGAGAAATATCAAGACCCAATACCTCTTCCGTTTCGTCTGCGCGAATTGTCATAAACGCGCTTACAATCTTATAGAGGATAAAAGAGCCGATAATTGCAAGAGCGTAAGCGATAATAGTAGAAATAATCTGCGCGGTGAAAAGACTTGTTTCGCCGTAGTAAAGCCCGTTCGCGCCGGCGGGATTTACCGCCGTGGTCGCCCAAATACCCGTTGCGATAGAGCCCCAAGTGCCGCCCAAGCCGTGAATACCGAAAGCGTCCAAAGAATCGTCGTAACCCAAACGCTCCTTTAAAACCGCGACGGCAAAATAACAAATCGCGCCGCCTATTAAACCGATTATAACTGCGGGCATAGGAAGCACGAAACCCGCCGCGGGAGTTATCGCCACAAGCCCCGCGACGCAACCCGACACCGCGCCTAATGTCGTAGGTTTGCCGTTTCTTACCCATTCGGGGATAACCCAACCCAAAACGCCCGCCGCGGCCGCTATCTGCGTCACGACAAAAGCGTTTGCGGCGAGTTCGTTTGCGCCGAGCGCGCTGCCTGCGTTAAAACCGAACCAACCGAACCAAAGAAACGCCGCGCCCAAAACAGTCATCGGAAGATTATGAGGAACAATGGCGGTTTTCCCGTAGCCTTTTCTTTTTCCCAAAAGCAAGCAAATAGTAAGACCCGATACGCCTGACAAGATATGAATGACAAGCCCGCCCGCAAAATCAAGCGCGCCAAGTTGCGCCAAAACGCCGCCGCCCCATACCATGTGCGCCATAGGATTATAAATCAAAATCGCCCATAAAAGCATTAAAACGGCAAACGCGCCAAACTTCATACGCTCCGCGAACGCGCCCGTTATAAGCGCAGGGGTAAGCGCGGCGAACATACACTGAAACGCCACAAAAGCAAGTTCGGGAATACCCGTGTTTTCCATTACATTCAAGCCTACGCCCGCAAGCCCGAGTTTGTTAAAATCGCCGACAATTCCGTTTGAATCCGCGCCGAAAGCCATTGTATAGCCGATAAGCGTAAATTCAACGGAAATCATAGCCAAAATAAACAAACTCTGCATAATGGTGGAGAGTACGTTTTTGCTCCTGACCATACCGCCGTAAAACAGCGCAAGCGCAGGAGTCATAATAAAGACAAGAGC
Source organism: Selenomonadaceae bacterium (assembly GCA_017635875.1). GTDB lineage: Bacteria > Bacillota > Negativicutes > Selenomonadales > Selenomonadaceae > RGIG9201. The sequence continues at coordinate 1,427 of JAGBKP010000213.1, forward strand.
CGCGCTTATAAGCACCCAAGCCGTATCGCCCGTGTTTATCATAAGACCACTTCCTTAAAAATAGATTAAAAATTAAAAATTTGAAGAATATATATAAAAACGGCGTCCGCAAAAGAGATGTTTTTTACTCTTTTGCAAGACGCCGTTGTCTTGGAGGATTGCGTTGGAACTTATTTTTTTTGGTTTTGGGGGATTTTTGGTTTTGTTGCTATTGTAGAGTTTTTGCATATATTCTACTTTTCGTTGTCTTCATTTTTCTTTTGCTTGCCCAAAAGAAAAACGAAGCAAAAAGAAAAAGGCACAGGGGCGACGCCGCCCCTTGACCCTGCAAGTAAGCACGGCAAACGATAATTTTGAGCCTATTGAAGAAGTTTCAGTCCACGACACTTTTCGTTGCTCGCTTTGCCCCGTCCTTGGGGCAAACGCTTCGCGCGGCGCGTCCTGCGCCGCATTACCGCTCCTTGTTTGTGCTTTGCAACACATATCGCGGTATATTTTACTTTGTTTCAATTGCCACTATAAATTACACTAAAAGCGCAAAAGCGCAAATCTCGTGCGCCCCAAGGACGGGGCGCGTCCGCCTAAACGCCCGGACGGCGTTTTAGCGGACAACGAAAA
>JAGBKP010000021.1 GCA_017635875.1 Selenomonadaceae bacterium
ATTGTTTTGCGTGGATTTTTTCAAATCCTTTCCGTACTGCTCTTTCGCCGTATTTAGCAAAATAGCGGTCATAGGCTCCGCAAAATTCTTTTGAAGTCGTGTTAAATCCTTCTCGTTTGTTTTCGCCGCGTTTTCCGCGATTTTTGCGATTTCCGCTTCCGTTTTCTTATAAATCTTATCGCCGAAAATTTCCGCCGCATCGCCTATAATCACTTTTTCGGGGATTTCTACTTCTCCGTTTTCGTTTAAATTAAGCTCCGCCGCGGTTGTTTCGTCTATATTCGCAGGAGTTAAATTTTTCGGCTCTTCTATGGCTTGCATATTGTTAATAAGTTCTATAATCTCCTTCGGCGCGGAAAAAATGCCGCCGATATTTGCAAATAGGAAATTCGACATAAAGCCCCGCTCCACAACTTCTCTCGCGTATATGCGGCGCGGAATCGTCAAGACTTCCTCCGCGTTAAGCTCCGTCATCTCGCCGACTTCGTCCTCTGCGTACACCGGAAAGAAATTCAAAAGCTCTTTCACATTGTTTTTGCGGTTGTCAAAATTCGTGTTATCGCTCGTATTTTCGGGAATTAAATCGTTTGCGAACTTTTCAAAAATCGTGAGCGTGCGGGCGGGGTCAAAATCAAAGACATAAGCGTTCTCTTTTCTGAAAGTGTTTCCGTCATTATCCGTAAAAAGGCAAGGATTTTGCGCGCGAAAAGCCGCTTGCATATATAGCGCGGGGCTTGACATATTTGAAAGCATCAAAACGGCAGTCCATTCGGGAATAGTTACCCCCGTCGTAAGCTGTCCAACCGATAAGGTTATTGTCTTATCGTATTTTTCTATAGCTTTTTTCACTTTGTCGAAGGATTTTTCGTTTTCCTCGTCCTCGTCAAGTTTGCCGTCGCCCGCCGCCAGTATTATTTCATATTCCCTGAACACGGGATGCAGTTTTAATTTCTTAGCCAAAGCCTTCGCGCTCGCCACTCTTTCCAACAGCCAAAACGTATGCTTTAATTCGTCCCTTAATTTAGGCGTTGAAAACGGGAATTTCTCGCCTTTTGTCATAGCGTCCAAGAGTTTATCCACAGCGTCGTTATGGATAAAATTTCCGCTCTCGTTCGTTCTGAAAAATTCGTTCAAGTCAAAAGCGTATTCCTCCACGTCGTTTTCCGCAAGTTCTACGCCTTTTCTCGCTTTATCCTTCACAATATCGGACATCTTATAGGTATATAGCGTAAGTTTGGGCAAATTTATATACGGGTTTTCGTCTTCTAGCGAATTATCCCAGTCGCGTTTATTCTTCTGCTCATCCGCGTAAGTCCAATTATATATGGCGTTTGCGGGAAATTTATCGTTTGCGAGGGCTTTAAATGGCGTTCCCGACAAATGCAGAGTATATTTGCGGTTTATTTCCGCAAAAGCCCAATCCGTTTTATATGTGTCAACCCCTTCATGCGCCTCGTCCACTATCATTATATCCCACTTTAAACCTTTATCGCGGCTTAGTTCCGAGAGTTTGTCATACCTGCCGCCAAAATAAATTGAGCCTTTTAAATCCTGCAAACTCACAAATTCTATGCAGCCTTTTATATTTTCGTCATCGTCCAACTTCTTCAAATATTCTTCGCGACTATATACGTACTTTTTATCCTTAATCCCTTCCACGTTGCTGACGAAGATATAGCCTGACTCTCTGCCGAAAAATCTTTCATAGTCCGCGTACCAAGAATTGGCGATAGCGGGGCGGTTGGTGACAATCAAAATATTTTTGGCGGAGAGTTTTAAGCATAAATCATACGCGGAGAGCGTTTTTCCGAAACGCGGTTTAGCGTTCCACAAAAATTCGACGTTATCCTTCCCATTAAAAAAATCCGCCGTCATCTTTACGGCTTTTTCCTGCTCCGCTCGCAGTTTATAAGGTATAGCCTCTTTTTCTTCCCCGCCGTCCGCCATTCCGTGATTTTGCGTAAAGTCGATAAAATGCCCCTTTGCCGTTTCGGGGTTTATATAAAACCATTCGGTTCCCTTTTCGCGCTCTATATTCATTTTCTTCAAATACGCGTGAAAGTCTTTATCGGTGAAATTCTCATAAGGCTCTGTTATAAACGCCGACCGAAGTTGCCAACAAATTTTAGCGGTTATATTCGCCGTATGGGTCTGCTCTTTTATTCTCTTTTCGACTTCTCGCTCCGTATATCCGATTTTTGTCCAGCCGTTATGTTTTGGCACTTCGGGCGTAATATACGCATAGCATTTAGGCGTAACTTTAACGCTTGTTTTTATGTTTATAGCCATTTAATACACCTCGCGTGTTTTTAACCGCTTACATTTGATTAAAACTATTCAAGTCAAATTCCATTCTTCAACGGTAACGCAACGAATTTCTTCAAAATTTTTTAATTCTTTATCGTTGGTCAAAAACATATCGCAATTTTCTACGCAAGCTACGGCAAGTTGTAAAGAGTCCATAGTTTTGAAATGATACTTTCCGCGAATTTTAGCGGCTTGGTTTGCAATATCTCTTGTAATCGGATATAGCATTATTGGACAATCTACAATAAGATTCCAAAATGCTTGTATTTTTTCAAAATTATCATCGCGATACGGCGCAACAAGATATTCCGTACAAGTAATAACGGAGGAAATAAAAGTCGCATTTTCACTTTCCAGTGAAGAAAGCATTCGCGCCGTTTTTACGCAAAAATTAGCGTCATTGTCCAAAAGATAAATAAGCGGAGCAGTATCAATAAAAACCTTATAACCTGTCATTTCTGGACTCCTTTATATATTCGTCAATCGCTTTTGTATTTTTGAACAATTTTTTCCCGTGACCTATATATTGAGTAAAATCAAAGGACGTTGTTCTTTTGACTTTTGTACTAGAAAACTCTTCGTTTTTCTTCAAAGCCTCCAAAATATCTATTACAAGGAGGATTTTATCGTCTGACATAGAGTCAATTAAGCTGTACGCCTTTTCTCTTTCCGCTATCATCTACATCATCTCCTTAACGTGCGTTTCGATAAACTCTATTTCATTCTCGTTTAATCCGTATTTTTTATAAAGCTGTCTATCAATTTCAGCCACGCTCTTTGTCCAGTCTATATCCGAGTTTTTTGTGAAGTCTTGTAGGGGAATCATTTCCCATACTGCTGGCGGACAATGTTGCGTCACTTTTTTTATACCGAGTAATGAACGAAAAAATTTTGTTTTCATATATTTTGATAAATTTTTAGGTTCAATATCATTATCAAACTGCCCTGCGCTCAAAAAAGTATCAGTAGTTCCATCATTAGGCAATCCGAGAGTAGGTTCAGTTAAAGTTTCACCAAATTGACCACTGTTATTTGCTTCTGGAATAAAAAGATTATATTTTTTAATATATGGGTTATCTACAATATACGAACAGTCTATAAAACGATATTCTCTTTTATTCCCGATACGTCCTAAAATACGAATTGCATCATTGAACATTTCAGATTTAAAAACATTCGGCAATTTAGGCATAACACTAGAAACTATTTTTGCTCCTGTGCCCGCTCCTGATATATTTTCTATTTCAGGATGTTCTTTAAAAAATTTATCAGAAAATTTATAAAGACCCTGCGAGGCTATAATAGAATTAAGTCGCGGATTATCTTGTTCTATATCATTAACTTTATGAATAATTTCATTTAATTCTGAATAAGATGTAAATGTGCCTATTGAACCAAAATTTTTAGTTTCATCATAATATGTTATTGCAATACCACCCTTTATATCAGTATTTAAAAATACTTTTGATGCGTCACTTTCATAGTGTAGCACTTTCAAATGTGGATTATTCAACATTTTTTTATTCCATGACTTTGGCGTTTGTCCTGCATTAAATAAAAATCGTGCGGGAGTGATTAACTCTACTTTTTCTGAAATATCATAGGAAAAATCCATAAATAGATTATAAACCGGATTTGCTCTATCTCCTTGTGTTTGAGTTTCTTCTTGATACGGCGGATTTCCAATCACATAATCAAACAACTTCTTCCCCACAGATTTCATCTCCTTTAACTCTAAAAAGAATATATATTTATTTTCTTCATAGTCAAATATCTGTGAAGGTATGTCAACTGCGGTTTGTTCATTACAGTCAAAAAGAGATGGTTGTATATATTGCTTATACGGAGCGCCTAAAGGTTTATTATCTTTAAGTCCGTCCATTTGCCATATATTTTTCGCTATGATTTCTGCAATATTTTCAACAATATCTAATTTCGGCTGTATTCCGAATTTTTCTTCATAATATTCAACAAAACTCATCAGCAGATTTATTCTCGCTATAAGCGTATTGTCCCCTTGATATTCGTAGCCGTATACGGATTTAAAAGCGTACGTTGCCAAGTTTACCCAATCGTTTAGTTCGGCTGCGTTTTGGTTTACGATTTTAATTTTTCTGTCCAAAATCCCGACGCGATTTTTTACGGGAATAAATTTTCCCGTCACGGCGTCGTAACGGGTGACTAAATAAGGAGCCTCGCCGCAGGTGATTTCAAGTCGTTTTGAGTTGATATAATCGTTATAAGTCTTTTCTTCGGTAAATTCTACAGCGTCTTTTGTTGATGTCCAAGTATTGTCGTTATTTTCGGTATTAAAGACATTTTTTCTTTTAAACCAATCTTCGTCTAAAAAGTTGTTCATTTTATTGACAAGCCAAGCTGGGGTAAAGACTTCGGCTTTTTTTCGAGAACGGGCAATTTGCTCGGCTTTGGACTTAAAAACACGAGGGCAAATTATTTCCGGTCGGTTTAAAATAGCGTTTACGGACATTTCCGATTTTTCGTCAATTTTTGAGTACGCGTCCGTCGCCCAGATTATATTTTTGTTTGTGGTTTTATCTTGCAGAAGTATCGGAAGAACGTCAATTACGGGGGATTTTGTAACGTCTATAAGTTCTTGCAAAGTATTGCCTCCAATGATTTTTACTTTTTTTGTCAATTCTATCATTTTTAAGGGATATTTTCAATTTTTAAGTCAAAATTTTGTTGTAAAAAATTGATAAGTGATATAAACATAAGGGCATTTCTAAAAACCTTACTTTCTTTTTCTCTTTTCTTTTTTGCCTGTCCTCCCTTGCGGAGGGAAAAAAAGAAAAGAGAAAAAGAAAGTAACAAAGAAAAAGAGAAAAAGAAAGTAACAAAGAAAAAGAGAAAAAGAAAGTAACAAAGAAAAAGAGAAAAAGAAAGTAACAAAGAAAAAGAGAAAAGAAAAAAC
>JAGBKP010000214.1 GCA_017635875.1 Selenomonadaceae bacterium
GAAAGAAATAGAGGAGCTTACGCCGGATTTGTTCAATAAGATACGCGTCGAAATGGTGCAAAGAATGGCAAAAACCGTGAACGGCAGGGACGGAGTAACCTTTGAGTCAACGTGCTTAACGATGCTTTACAAAGGTATGCGTCCGGAATATATTACGGAAGATATGGTTTTGAACACCTTAAAAAAGTTAAGATTTGATCTGGCTGCGCCGCCAAGATTTGAGAAAAAGGAGATGACTAAATGTCGAGTCAAACAAAAATCAAATTGTTGATAGGTTTCTTGATAGGTTTGATTGTAGGCGGAGGTTTTATTTACGTTGCGTTTAAAGTTTCAAATCCGCCGGGAGCGGTAAGCGAGAGTGAAATGCCGCCTCCGCCGCCCGGTACTGACGGAGGGGAAAAAGTAGAGGGGAAAAACATTAAAGACCTCGTCGCGGCGATTATTGCCGACGGAAAGAGCGAAAATCTTAACAACGTTGATTTTTCCGCGTCGAACACGGACGAAAGCGCGATTATTGTTCGCGGCAACGGAAATCTTACCGTTACGGGCGGGCGTCTTAACAAAACCGGAAATTCGTCAAACGTTGACGCAAGCAATTTCACCGGGCAAAACGCCGTCGTTCTGGTGGGAGACGGCAACGCTGTTTTAAACAACATAGAAATCGTTTCGGACGGCGAAGGCGCAAACGCTGTTTTCAGCACGGGCAAAAACAGTAAGATAACCCTGCAAAACGGAAAAATAATCACCAAAAAAGATTCCTCAAGAGGGCTTGACGCAACTTACAGCGGAAGTATCACGGCTATGGATTTTGAAATTAACACCGAAGGGGCTCATTCAGGTGCTGTCGCAACCGATCGCGGCGAAGGAAACATTACCGTCGCGAGGGGCAAGCTGATTACGAGGGGCGACGGCTCTCCTTGCATTTACTCAACGGGCAATATCAGCGTAACCGACAGCACGGGCGAAGCGTTCGGAAGTGAAATTGCCGTAGTTGAGGGGAAAAATTCAATTACCCTTGAAAGGGTAAATCTTACGGGTCACGAGAAAAACGGCGTTATGCTGTATCAGAGTTTTTCGGGCGATGCGGATGTCGGAGAAGCGACTCTTTTTGCGAGGGATTCGACGCTTACCAATCGTTCAAACGGGGCGATGTTTTTCGTAACCAATACGAAAGCCGTGATTACTCTTGAAAGAGTGGGGCTTAATCAAGACGGAAACGTTCTTATAAAAGCGGCGAAAGACCGTTGGGGTAGCGACGGACAAAACGGCGGCGATTTTACCTTTAACGCGAAAAACGAGCAGTTAAAAGGCGATGTTTTGGTTGATTCCTTAAGTAAAGCGAGAATGAATTTATCGCAGAATACAAATTGGATAGGTTCTTTAAACAAGGATAACGAGGCGTCGTTTGTGTCTCTTTATCTTGACGGAACAAGCCGCCTAGTTCTTACCGCCGATTCTTATATTACGGAGTTAAGCTGCGACGATACGGAGTTTAAAAATATCGAAAGCAACGGTTTTACAATTTATTACGACAAAGAAAAATCGCCTTCTCTCGGCGGCAGAACCATTAACCTTTCGGGCGGCGGCCGCATTATGCCGAAAAATGGATGAGGAAATTTTATGAAAGTTATAGAATACGACCCCAAATACAAGCAAGCCTTTATTGATTTCAATACGGATTGGATTGTCGATAATTTTGGATTTCTCGAAGATGAGGACAGAGAGACTTTTGAAAAGATAGACGAAGAATTAAAAGAAGGCGCGATGATTTATTTTGCGGTCGAAAACGATATTGCGCTTGCGACTTGTATGGCAAAACCAATGGAAGGCGATACTTGGGAGATTTGCAAACTTGCGTCAAACAAGCGTCAACCGCATAAAGGTTGCGGCACGGCGGTATTTGAAGCCTCTATGAAATGGGCTAAAACTCACGGAGCAAAAAGACTGTTTCTTATATCCAACAGCAAGTTAAAACCCGCAGTCCACATATATGAAAAATACGGTTTTAAGGAGATAAAGCCGGAGGATTACGGATATACCCGCGGGGATATCGCCTTTGAAAAATTGATTGGGTAAACAAAAAGAGCCGCGCTCGCGGCTTTTTTTTCTTGAAAATTCCTCAAAAATATAGTAAAATAGCACGATAAACCACATTATTTTTCAAAATTAAAGGAGAAAATATGGCTGAAGAAAAAGAAGAAAAAACAGACGGCAGAGAAGTAATAGAAGAAATTTTGGACTCTCCTCCTGTCGATACGACGGGCGTTGTCATTAGCCGCGACGATGCGGATTTATCCGAAGTCACAAACGTGGAAGGCGATTACGGCGCAGACCAGATACGCATACTTGAGGGCTTGGAGGCTGTGCGCGAGCGTCCCGGTATGTATATCGGTTCTACAAGCGAACGCGGACTTCATCATCTCGTTTACGAAGTTGTCGATAACTCCATTGACGAGGCTCTCGCGGGATATTGTGATAATATAAAAGTTACTATCGAAAGTGATAACAGCATAACGGTAGAGGACAACGGGCGCGGTATTCCCGTCGATATGCACGAGAGCGGCAAACCTGCCGTTGAAGTCGTCTTAACCGTGCTTCACGCGGGCGGCAAGTTCGGCGAAGGCGGATATAAAGTATCCGGCGGCTTGCACGGCGTCGGCGTGTCGGTTGTAAACGCGCTTTCCACCTCTATGCAGGTTACGGTGAAGCGCGACGGCAAA
>JAGBKP010000215.1 GCA_017635875.1 Selenomonadaceae bacterium
CAAAAGAAAGAGAGAAGAGAAAAAAGTAAATAAACAGATTTTAACACTTATTTATACTCTTCCGCAAGTTTTTTAAAGAGGGGTAAAGCGCGTTCGATAGTTTCGGTTTTAACGCAGTACGCCGCTCTAAAATGCCCCGGCGCGCCGAAATCCGCGCCCGGCACTAATAGGAGGTCGTATTTTTTAGCGCGTTCGCAAAATGCGTAATCGTCAGGCTCAAGGGTTTTCGGGAAAAGATAAAACGCGCCTTGCGGTTTAACGCAGGAAAATCCCGCGTCTGTTAAACCTTCGTATAACAGTTTGCCGTTCTTTTTGTAAGTTTCAATATCGGAGGGTTTGTCCGCGCATTTTGCAATAACGTATTGCCAAAGCGAAGGCGCGTTTACGTGCGTTAAGACGCGCGCCGCTCCGGCTATCGCGCCGTATATCTTTTGAAAATCGGTAACGGAAGGGGGAACGAGTATATAACCGATACGCTCGCCCGGAAGGGAGAAGGATTTGCTGTACGAATAGCAAACTATTGTGTTTTTGTAAATTTTAGGAATATAAGAAACAATATTGCCGTCAAAAGCAATTTCACGGTAAGGCTCGTCCGAAACAATGAAAATCGGGTGATTGTATTCTTCTTCTTTTTCGGTCAAAATTTTCGCCAAAGTCTTTAAAGTATCTTCGGAATAAATCGCCCCAGAAGGATTGTTGGGCGAATTTACAATAACAGCTTTTGTGCGAGATGTAATTTTATTTTTGAACGCGTCAAAATCTATCTGAAAATCCTCAACCTTTGGCGGCACGATGACAAGTTTTCCGCCCACGTTTTCGACAAAGGGCTTATATTCGGGAAAAAAAGGCGCGATAGCTATAAATTCGTCGTTTTCTTCGCATAACGCTTTAAACGTAATGGTAATAGCCGCCGCCGCGCCCGCCGTTATAAAAAGATTATTCGCGGTTATATCGTCGTTAAACCGCTTGCTTAAACTTTTCGCCAAAGTTTCGCGGACTTTGGGATGCCCCGGCGCAACAGTGTAGCCGTGGATGGCGTTTACGTCCATATTCTCTAAAATATCAACGATAGCGTCCTTTATAAAAGGCGGCGTGGGAACATTCGGGTTCCCTAGGCTAAAGTCGAAAATATTTTCTTCGCCCACTTCTGCCGCGCGTTTTCTTCCAAACTCAAAAATCGTGCGTATCGTGGATTTTTTCGTGCCAAGCTCGTACATTTTTTCTGAAACCAATTTTATTCCTCCTAAAATTTATCGTTTAACTTCCGCAAATATTATATCATTTGCGGAAACCCCGAAATCAGTTAATTTACCGATAATAATTTCTTTTTCGTCATCATTTAAGACAAAAGCGACAAATTTTTCAATTCGTCCGTTTGAATATAAAAACAGCGCATCGTCAAATGAAATTTTTTCTATATCCTCTAAATCTTCATCGCCTTCTTCTCCGAGCCTAAAAATCGCTTTTAGGTATTGCTCGCGCTCCGTGACTTGCTTTAACACTTTTCCTCTTTCTCCGCTTTGAAGGAAGGCGACGGTTTTTATTTCATTGTTCGGTTTTAAGTTAAAAACGTTTATTACGTCATTATTGAATTTTTCCGGCTCGTTTAAAATTATTTCACGGTACTTTTCAAATTTGGCGTGATATGTGGAAAAATCTTCAAAAATTTCTTCTATCTTTTTAACGATATTGGGAATTTCCGCCTCGTCATCGTTAAACTTAAATTCCGCGCTTATGGGCACGTCTTCGTCGTTTGCCGCCGAGCCTCTTTTTCCCGTAATAACTGCCGCGCCCGATATAGCGGCTTCTCTTGGGATTCTGTCTTTTCCGGGGTGTTCGCCAAAATCAATGTAAACCATAGCGCGGGAAAGAAGTTCTTCTACTTCCGCCGCGGTCATATTTTCTATCGGAATAAACTTTATATTCGGCGCGAAAGCCATAATTTTTTGTGTAAATTCCAAGCCTTTTTTGGGATTGTAGGCGACTATCGGCTCTTTTTTCGCTATATCCGTATTTTTTGCTTTTTGCAAAAACACAGGCTCCAAATAATCGCTGAGATATTGAATTCTTTCTTCCGGCACATTGTTTAATCGCAAAAAATCGAGAGCGTAACGCGACTGAACCAAATGGAAAATTTCTTCGTTATCGGTGAAATTAAATTTTTTAATTATTGGGTTTGATACGAAAAGTTTGTTGGTATAAGTTTGCAGATAAGCGAGAGCCAAAGATTTCGCATAATTATCGACGCTCATCCACCATATAATTTTTTGGACGTTTTTACATAAATATAAAAATTCCGTGCTTGCTTCGGGAATTATCATTATATTTTCGGGCGTGTCCTGTAAGTCTTGGGCTATTTTAATATGATATTCGCTGTACGCGTCGTCGGGAGAATTTTTCCAACCGAGATCGTAATGCAGAATTTGCGGCTCCGCTCCACCCCCCCCCAGTGGAGTTTTTTATTATCGCGCTTGCAAGCTGATATAATAAAGTAGGACCGCCCGAGCGCATACCTAAAGGCGCGGGAATATATATTTTAGTGTTTGGGTATATTTTTATGCCTTGCACTTTGCTTGCTCCTTTAAAATTTCTCGTACTTTCTTTTAAATATAAAAACTTAAGAACTCATCGGGATTTATGATTTTTGATTTTGCATTTTTAAAATCTTTCTCGTTACACGTAATCAGATAATCTGCTCCAACGCTCATAGCGCACTCGTCCTGCAAACAATCTTCAAAATCTTTGAAATTTGTATTTTTTATGGCATTTAATGCTTCTCTGCTTGATATTGTCGCCATTTTTAGGTAAGTACAAATTTTTTCAATAGATTTTCTCGTATCGTTGTCACTTCTGGTTTTTCGCAAAATATACCAAAGCGTTGATAAGGTATGTATTGCAAAATAACCTTGGATTTTATTTAGCGCCGCCAGCTTCATAATTTTTTCCGAAGAGTTAAGAAATGGATCCTCTCGACCTGTCAAAAAATTTAATATAACATTTGTATCAAGTAAAACTACCATATTTCTCCTTTAAAGCCTCATCTCTTGCCTTGTCAAAATCGAAATCAACGGGGAGAGGATTATTTTTTCTTATTTCCAATAATTCGTTAAAAGCGGATAATTTTTTTTCAACATCGTCATTTTCTTGAATGTTTTGTTGTCTTAACAATTCATCGGCTAACACCAACAATATTTTTAAATCTTTGTCGGATAACATATCGATTTTATTATATGCCGTTTGTTGTAAGGTCATAATAAATCTTCCCTTATAAACTTAAAATTATTTCCCCCGCTAAAGGGCGGGGGAATAAACGCTCAAATAAATTTCATATCGCGGAGCCAGTTTGTGCAAGCCTTTGACCAATCCTTTGCGCCGGTTTTAAGGTTCGCTCCTATGCCAAAACCGTGTTTGCCGTAAGTATAGACATGAAGTTCCGCAGGAATACCGAAAGAGCGGAGTTTTTCCGCGTAACGCACGCTGTTTATCGCGGGTACGACATCGTCGTCCCTTGCGCAGAACACGAAAGCGGGCGGAGTGTTTTTGTCGATTTGAAGCTCCATCGAATATTTTTCCATCAGTTCCTGCGTCGGTTTTACGTTGCCGAACAGACGCTTTTTCGTTCCCGTGTGGGCGTATTCGTTAAGCATACTTATAACGGGATAGCCCAAAATACTAAAATCCGGTCTTGCGCTTACCTTATCTATAGCGTCGTCCGGCGCGTAAACTTTCCTGCCGTAGCAAGTGCTGACGCTTGCCGCCATATGACCGCCTGCGGAAAATCCCGCTATGCCGATTTTATTCGGATTAAGTCCCCATTCGGCGGCGTGAGCGCGAACAATTCGCATAGCGCGTTGTCCGTCTTCAAGAGCTACGTCCATACGATTCGCGTTATGCGGGTCTTCGGGCAAACGATAGCGAAGAATAAACACCGTAATTCCGATATCGTTCAACCATTTTGCAATATCCGCGCCCTCTTTGTCGATAACAACTCGCGCGTATCCGCCGCCGGGCCCTACGATAACAGCCGTTCCGTTAGGCTTTTTCGGCAAACTTACCACCATATGAGGCACGTCTATATGCACCATAGCGCGGTCGTGTTTAGCGGGGTTTTTACTGCGTTCGATTACTTCGTTATGAAAATTTACGTTTTCACTGCCGGGGGCTTTTCTTTCGCCCCAGAGCTTAATTTCCTGCCCGTCGGTAAGCCCCGCCGCAAAGGCGGCGTTCCCCATAACAAAGAGGAACGCGCCCATCATAGCGATTTTTTTCAAGAAACTCATATTGTCACTCCTGCATTATTTCGCGTTTTTATCTTCAACATAGGTGACGTTTTCCTGCACTACGTTCTTGTAGTCTTTGAGTTCCTGTTTTTTGCCGTTGATAATCTTTACGTTTCTGAGCGTGATGTTGTAATGCTCCGCGCCGGGCATACCGTAAATCTTGAAGGTAGCTTTCTTGGTGCCCTGCACTACGCAGTCTTCAACGAGCATATCATGGAATACGCCGGCGTTGGTCGCCTTAAATTTGCCGATAGCAAATTCATCGGTATAATTTGTGGTAAACAAGAACGCGTTATTCTTGATATTCTTCATAACATTGTGACGGAAAATGACGTTGCGTCCGCCGCCGCCCGTTATTTCGGAAGTTTTGCAACGGAAAGGAACTTCGGTCTGTTCGTAAATATTGTCTTCGCCCAAGATATTTTCTATCCAAGAGCCGGTATGACTTCCGAGCGTTACGCCGCCGTGAGCGTGTTTAGTATAGTTGTTGAATACCCAAGCGTCGCCGACGGGAGCTTTGCCTTTTGCCGCTTCGCCCATACCCGCGTTAAAGTTTACGGAGTCGTCGCCGCTGTCCATATAGCAGTTCATAACTTTGTAGCCTCTGCCGGTGTAGTCGATGACGTCGCCGTTGTTTACGTCGTAAGTGAGGAAGTTTACGTTATTTACCGTAACGTCGTTGCCGTAGTTGATAACCACCATATGAAGGGAAGGATTGCACATAGTCACGCCTTCGATATAGAGGTTGTCAACATGATGAAGCATAACGGTAGAGCTTCTGCCGACATAAGCGTCTTTGAAGTTTCTGCCTTCTTTGTCCATTAAATATTCGGTCTGCGTTTTCGCTAAAATGCCGTAAGCGCGAACGTCAGGCTCGCGGGATTTTTTGCCGTCTGCGCGAACAACATTGGCGGCTTTGTAATAGTTGCCCTTTTTATCCTTCATCCAGCCGTTGCCGTCGATAGTTCCTTGTCCGACAATACGCAGGTTTTTCGCGTTTCTTACGTTAAGCATACCGTCGTAACGATTATTTTTCTGCATACGGAAACCGTTAATATCGTTGACGGAGAGAAGCGTCGCGCCTTTATCGAGCTTAAGCGTCATATCGCCCTTTAAATCAAGAGAGCCGGAAACGAAAGTACCCGCGGGAATTAAAAGTACGCCGTCTTTAGGCGTTGCGTCGATAGCTTTTTGAAGCGCTTTAGTGTCAAGAGTTTTGCCGTCGCCCTTTGCGCCGAAATCTTTAGCGTTTACAACTTTCGGCACTGCGGTGGTCTTTACCTTTAAAGCCTTAGAATCTTTGGACTCTTTTCCGTCCTTACCGACGGCGCGAACGGTGAAAGTGTATTCCGTCGAAGGTTTAAGCCCTTTAGCTTCATAGCTGTGGTAAATAATGAGGTCGCCGCAAAGCGCGGGGTTAGCCTTACGGAATTTTTCCATAGCGTTGGTGCCCCAAGTGGAAACGGGTGTTTGCGTAGTGCCAATCTTTTTGCCGTTGCAATAGATATTGTAGTACTGCGCGTCGTCGCCTTTAGCGGGACGATCCCAGCAAAGCCAAGTGCTGTCCTCATCCGTCGAAAGAGTAGGTGACTGCAAGCCGGTAGGAGCCTGCGCCGCAAAAACGCCCGCGGAAAGTGTCATCATTATCGCGCTAGTAAGCGCGGCAATTCTTTTTTTGCCAAACATAATTTAGCCTCCTAGAAATTTATATGTTTTTTAGTAAATCCAAAATCAAAAAAATTATATTAAAGTTTTTTCTCTCTTTTTCTTTGCTACTTTCTTTTTCTCTCTTTTTTTCAAAAAAGAGAGAAAAAGAAAGTAGACCTAATCTCTTTACGCTCTTTTAGCGGGTTTCCAGTCGCCCAAGAATTTCTCGGGGGTGTAGTTTACCGCCTGCGCGTCCGTGAGTTGACGGCGGTTTCCGCCTTTAAGCGCGTATTTGCCGGTGTTTTTGTACTCAAAGAGCAGTTCGTTTTCAACGGGGAAAATGATTTTTATTTTATTGCCCTTTTCGTCCAGCATTACTTTTCCGTTCTTGTCCTTTTTGTCCCATTTCCAAACTTCCCAGCCGTTTTGTTTGACTTTAACGTCTATTTGACACTCTCTGTAGCAAATGCCGCCTTGTACGGGGCGTTTTTCGGAGGTCGGATGCCAAACTCTGCCTAAAAATACATAGTGAGGTTCCGCAACATCGCCGATAAGATGACATTTGTAGAAGAGATATCCTTTATCGCCTTTTAAAGTGGAAGGAGCCGCTATGTAGCCCGTGCTGTGCTCTTTTCCGTCGTCTTTAACGGCGCGGTTTAAAGATTTTATCGTGCAGTTTTCAAATACAGAGGCGGGAGATTGACCGAAGATGAAATCAACGTCGCCTTCGATGTAGCAGTCTTTATAGTATTGACGGCCCGCGTTTGCGTATAAAGTGTCTTGACGACCTAAAAAACGGCAGTTGTAGAAGCTGGACTTATCCGCTTCAACGGTAATGGCAAAAGCCTGCACAGAGCCGCCGACACGCTTATCAACGCGCGCTTCTTCCGTCGGGAAATCGTTTTCAAAGGTGATGTTTACCGCTTGGAAATTCGTCGCGGATTTTGTGACTTTTACGGTACCGCATTCCATAGTGTAGGTTTTCTTTTTGCCGTTGGTGTCGCCGGGGCGAAGCGGCGTTCCTTCCGCATCGTCCCACACTATCGTTGTGGTTGCGGCGTTTTGCCCGACGAGCGTGAGGTTAGGCACATTTATTTGAATTTTTTCGCGATAGATGCCGGGCGCAAGACGAAGCGTAGATTTCGCGGGTTGCGCTTGTTTTAAAGCGGCTAACGCTTCTTTAATCGTAGGATAAACGGTTACGCTGCCCTTTTTCGTCACCTGCGCCGCGTTTTTATCAACTTCGACGGTCATCTCCGCTACCGCCGCCTCAACGCAAGCGGGCGCAACAAAATCATAAGCCGCGCACATAGGCGCGCCCATTAAAAGGCTCGAAAGCACAAGGGCTTTCAACGAATTTCCCCTCATTTTAACAATTCCTCCTCAAATTATAAATATATAAGTTCTTGCTTTTGTCCGTTTGACAAAAGCAAAGGTAAAGCCGTAGAACATCACTCGCTATAATACTTCATGCTCGTCTTTTTCCACTCCTTAACGGAGTAAAGCAACGCGGGCTTTTCGGTTATACCGTTTTCGCGTCTTATATCTTCTATCGCGTTTTCGCATTCCTCGCGGCTTTTGCCGTGAATCATCGCGTATAAATTATAGTTCCAATCCTTTGCCGTATTTCTGTCGTAACAATGGGTTACTTCTTTTCTTGCGCTTATGTTTTTTGCGACGGTATCCAGCCTATCTTCCTCTACGCAAAAGGCGCACAGCACATTTGCGGTATAGCCCACTTTGGGATGCTTTAAAACCGCGCCCATTTTCCTTATCGCGCCCATATTTTTTAATTTTTTCGTTCTTTCAATAAATTCATCTGCCGTAATTCCCGCTTGTTCGGCTAGTTCCCTGTAAGGCTCTGCCGTAATAGGGAAGTCGCTTTGAAGGGCTTTTACGACGCGCTTGTCGATTTCGTCTAATCCGCCTGCCATACAAACCTCACTTTAACTTAAAGGCTACGTTTATTTTATATTTATGTTTCGCTTTAAGGTTTAAAAGTCCTTCCACTCCTTCTAAATTTCGCGCTTCGTTTAAAACTTTTTCCTCGTATTTGGCGTTTGGCGAAAGGAGCGTAAACCATAGGTTATACTTTCCTTCGCGCTCGTAATTATGCGTAACGCCCGCGTATTTGTTTACAAACTCCGCTACGTCTTGCATTTTGCCGTCTTTCACCTTAAGCGCAACCAAAGTGCCCGTGTATCCAAGTTCGTTTGAATCGAAAAACGCGCCTATTCTTCTTATGAATCCCGCTTTTTTGAGTTCGTTCAAGCGATCTATCACGGTTTTTTCGTCTGCGCCCATTTTTTCGGCTATGTCCTTAAACGGACGCTCCGATATAGGCAAATGTTCCTGCAAAACATTAAGCAAATCTTTGTCAAAATTTGAAAGCTCCACTATTGCACCTCAAATAAGGAATTCTTGATGGTTGTAAGAAGCTCTGCCCTGCCCTCGTTTTTTACCGAAGAATAGGGCAAAACGGAAAGGTCTTCTTCTCCGAAAACTTCCTTTATATTTTTTACCGATTTTTGAACGGCGTTTTTTGAGATTTTATCCGATTTTGTTCCTATTATAAGAGTAGGGATATTGTTTTTAAGCAAAAAGTCGAAGGTTTCTCTGTCGTTTGCCTGCGGGTCGTGCCTTAAGTCTACCAGCAAACACAAAAAGAGCAGATTCTTTGAAGTCGTAAGATATTCCGCTATAAACTTTGCCCAAGTCTTTCTCGCGTCTTTGCCTGTCTTTGCATATCCGTAGCCCGGCAAATCCGCCAGGTAAAAGGCTTTTCTCTCGCCCTCCGCTTTTAAATCCACTTCGTAAAAATTTATTGTCTGCGTTTTACCGGGCTGAGAAGATACCCTCGCAAGATTTTTTATTCTTACGAGGGAATTTATAAGGGAAGATTTTCCGACGTTCGAGCGTCCCCAAAAAGCGATTTCGGGGAGTTCGTTTTCGGGGTACTGAGAATGGTTTACGGCTGAAAGTATGTATTTTGCGCTTATAACGATTATATCTTCCTTCATTTTTCACTCCAATTTGTTTTTTCCCATTTTCTTTGTCCGCATAATCACTTTTTGCATCATAAATTCGTAGCATTTAAAGATATTTGAAAGCACCGTTTCTTTAGGTTGGACTTTTTTTGAAAAAAATTCCTTGATTTCCTTTTTTGCCGGACTGTCGTCATTGTCGTAAATGCTTATCAAAAGTTTTTGCGTTTCTGCGTAATCTTTCGACTTATCGGCAAAGAGCGGGCTTAAAAGCCTCCTATAAATGGAGGTGAGTTCTTTTTCAAACTCGTCTACGCCCCGCACATCTTTTTTCTTAAGATAAATGGAAAGAATTTGACCGACCAAAAGCGTTAAATCGTCCCACTCATCGTCTCTTAAATCAATGCCCCGCTCCTTCAAGTCGTTTTCGATGATGCTATACGCATATAAACGTTTACCCCAATCGTTCGATAACAAATCCTTGTAAAGAATGTTTAAAATGTTGTCGTCGTTCATATTGATAAGCCCCCTTTTTTATTAACGCTTACCTATATGCCTATATATACTTGTTGAAGTAATTCTACAAAAAAAAAATAAATCCTCTAAAAATACAAAATTTTCTAAAAATATTTAGCGCGAATTAAAAAGTGAAAATTTCCAAAAATTTTCGCAAATATTTTGCTTTTTTTCAAAAAAAATTTTGCAGGATTTTTTAAATTTTCGGATAATATATAAGGTGAATATTTGTGTATGAATGTAGGGAGGGATTCTTTTGCGTGAGATTGACGTAAATACAATTACGGAGAACGTCGCTAAAATGTGCATGGAAGCGGCTTACTATCTCCCGGAAGACGTTTATCGCGGACTAAAAAAAGGACGCGAAACCGAAACTTCGCCCGTTGGGCAGGTAGTTCTCGATCAGATTATCAAAAACGCAGAGATTGCTAAAAACGAAGATCGCCCGATTTGTCAGGATACGGGTATGACCATTGTTTTCTTAAAACTCGGGCAAGAAGTCCACATCACCGGCGGCGACTTATACGAAGCCGTAAACGCGGGCATCGCAAAGGGATATACCGAAGGTTATCTCAGAAAATCCGTTGTCGCGGAGCCTTTGTTTAATCGCGTAAACACGAAAAACAACACGCCGGGCGTTATCTATACGGAGATAGTCCCGGGCGATAAACTTGACATTACTATTGCGCCGAAAGGTTTCGGTTCGGAAAACAAATCCGGCGTAAAGATGCTCGTCCCCGCCGACGGCGTTGAGGGCGTAAAGAAAGCGGTTATGGAGATAATGCTCCACGCGAGTATGAATCCTTGTCCGCCCGTTGTGGTCGGCGTCGGTATCGGCGGCACAATGGACAGAGCCGCGTATATGAGCAAAAAGGCTTTGACGCGTTCCATTGAGGAACGCAACCCAATGCCGGAATACGCAAAACTTGAAGAAGAACTCCTTGAACTTATAAATAAGACGGGCATAGGCCCGCAGCTTGGCGGCAACACAACCGCGCTTGCGGTCAACATCGAATGGGGCCCGACCCATATAGCGGGGCTTCCCGTTGCGGTAACCATCTGCTGCCACGCTATGCGTCATTCGCATCGCGTATTATAAGAGAGAGGAGGAAATATAAATGGCTGAAACAATAAGAATAACCACCCCTTTTAAAAAAGAGGATTCAATAAAGTTAAAAGCGGGCGATTCCGTTTTAATCACGGGAGAAATTTATTCCGCAAGAGACGCGGCGCATAAGGCTATGACAGAAGCCCTCGCAAGAGGAGAAAAACTTCCGATAGATTGGCACAATCAAATAGTTTACTATCTCGGCCCTACGCCCGCAAAGCCAGGCGACCCAATAGGGTCCTGCGGTCCCACCACCTCCGGCAGAATGGACGCGTACACGCCCACAATGCTTGACCAAGGCATACAGGGTATGATAGGCAAAGGCTCTCGCACAAAAGAAGTAGTCGAAGCTATGAAAAAGCACGGCGTAACCTATTTTGCGGCGGTTGGCGGCGCGGCGGCGTTAATCGCCAAATCCGTCAAAAAATACGAGGTTATAGCTTACCCCGAACTTGGCCCCGAGGCTCTCGCCAAACTTACAGTTGAGGATTTCCCCGCCATCGTCGTTATCGACAGCGAGGGCAACAGCCTTTACGAAACCAATCAAGCAAAATACAGAACTTTAGAGGGGTATTGAGAGTTCGTGGGGCTTTGCCCCACACCCCACCAGAGGCTCTGCCTCTGGACTCCGCAAGGGGAACTCGTCCCCCTTGACCCCCAAATTTGTTTTTTATATTAAAATTTTTTCTTTCTCTTTTTTCTTTGCTACTTTCTTTTTTCTCTTTCTTTTTTATAAAAAAGAAAGAGAAAAAAGAAAGTAGGAATTTAAAGTCTTAAGTAGGAGGTTTCCTATGTATAATGTAACGTTTTATTTGCGCAGGGCGCACTCCTTGGCGGGTCTTTTCTGCCTTGGCGCGGTGCTTTTCGAGCATATTTTTACAAACTCCATGGCGCTTGGAGGGCCGAAGGCTTTAAACGGCGCGCTTGCTATGATGGAGCTTATCCCGCCGCCCATTTTCCTTGCGCTTGAGATTGGCGCGATTGCAACGCCCTTACTCTTCCACGGGATTTACGGTATTTATATCGCATTGCAGGCGAATAATAACCCCGGAAGATTCGGCTATGTTCGCAACTGGAACTTTGCGCTCCAACGCTGGACGGCTTGGTTTTTGGTTGTGTTCCTTATTTGGCACGTCGGCTATCTTCGCATATTTACGAAGGGCATGACGGGTACGCCTATTTCTTATGAACTGCTTCAAAATATGTTTACTTCAAGCCCGATAACCACGGTGCTTTATATTATCGGTATGTTTGCCGCTATTTTCCACTTCTGCAACGGCATCACCACTTTCTGCATGACTTGGGGCATTACAAAAGGCCCGCGTTCGCAAAAAGTCGTCAGCGTCCTTTCGATGTGCCTTTGCGCCGCGCTCTGCCTTGTGACGCTCGCGTTTATGTCCAGTTACTTCTTGATGATGTAAAAGAGAAGGAGAATAGATTATGGCAAAAGCAGAAAAACGAATTATAGTCGTGGGCGGCGGCTTGTCCGGGCTTATGGCTACAATAAAGATAGTAGAAGACGGCGGCGTAGTGGATTTATTTTCCTACTGCCCCGTGAAACGCTCCCACTCCCTTTGCGCTCAAGGCGGCATTAACGCTTGTATGGACACTAAGGGCGAACACGACAGCGTTTACGAACATTTCGACGACACCGTTTACGGTGGCGACTTCCTCGCTGATCAGCTTGCGGTTAAAGGAATGGTAGAGGCTGCGCCGAAAATCATAAAGATGTTTGACAGAATGGGCGTTCCCTTTACGCGCACCCCCGAAGGCACGCTTGATTTAAGAAACTTCGGCGGTCAGAAGAACAAGCGCACGGTTTTCGCGGGCTCTACCACGGGTCAGCAACTTCTTTACGCGCTTGACGAGCAAGTACGCAAATGGGAAGTAAAAGGCAAAGTTAAAAAATACGAGTTCTGGGAATTTTTACGCGCCATTAAGAATAAGGACGGCATCGTTCGCGGCATAGTGGCGCAGAATATGAACTCCAACGAAATAGTTTCGTTCCCCGCAGACGTTGTTATTTTGGCGACAGGCGGTCCCGGGCAGGTTTACGGTCGTTGCACGGCTTCGACTATCTGCAACGGCTCCGCAGTTTCCGCCGTTTATCAGCAGGGCGCGGAAATCGGCAACCCCGAATTTTTGCAAATTCACCCGACGGCAATCCCGGGCAGTGATAAAAACCGCTTGATGAGTGAGGCGTGCCGCGGCGAAGGCGGACGCGTTTGGGTATGGCGCAAAAATCCCGAAACGGGAGAGAAAGAGCGCTGGTACTTCCTTGAGGATATGTACCCCGCTTACGGAAACCTCGTTCCTCGCGACGTTGCGTCCCGCGCGATTTATAAAGTCGTCGTTCATATGGGCTTAGGTATGCAAAATCCTAACCGCGTATATCTTGACCTTTCGCATATCCCCGCGGATTATCTCGAAAGAAAACTCGGCGGTATTTTGGAAATGTATACGGACTTTGTGGGCAAAGACCCCCGCGAAGTGCCGATGGAGATTTTCCCCTCCATTCACTATTCTATGGGCGGCATTTGGGTTGACAGAATGCACCATACCAATATCCCCGGTCTTATGGCGAGCGGCGAGTGCGATTATCAGTACCACGGCGCAAACCGTTTGGGTGCAAATTCGCTCCTTTCCGCAGTTTATTCGGGTATGGTATCGGGTCCTGAGGCTCTCCGTTACGCAAGGGCGGGAGAAACAGGCGTCGAGCTTACGAAAGAGGAAATGGAAGCCGCGAGAAAAGAATGCGTTGCGGAATTTGACAAAATCCGTCAGATGAACGGCACGGAAAACGCAAAGAAAATGCACCACGAACTCGGCGACATTATGTATAAATATGTTTCCGTCGAGCGCGACAACAACGGTCTTGAACAGTGCTTGAAAGAGTTAAAAGATTTGTTAAAGCGTTGGGACAATATCGGCGTAACCGACCATGGCTCTTGGGCAAATCAGGAGGCTATGTTCACCCGTCAGCTTAGGAATATGATTATATACGCAATGGCGGTGACGAAAGCCGCAAGACTTCGCGACGAAAGTCGCGGCGCACACGCTAAAATCGTGCTTGACGACAACGGCGAACGCGTGACGGACGAAAAGGGCGACCTTGTCTTTATGGGCAGAAACGACGAGAAGTTTATGAAGACCACCATCGTTTCTTTCGACAGCGAGAAAGAAGAGCCGATTGTAAGTTACAGAGAATTCGAGCATTCTTTAATCAAACCGCGTCTTAGAAACTACGCCGTCGCAAAGAAAGAATAATCGGGAGGAAATGCTATGAGCGATGAAAATAAAAAAGTAAGATTTATAATCGAACGGCAGGACAGCCCCGATTCTAAGCCGTATACGGAAGAATTTGACGTTCCGTACCGCCCCGGGCTTAATGTCGTTGCGGCGTTAATGGAAATTCAGCAAAACCCCGTAACCGTGGACGGCAAAAAAGTTGCGCCTGTCGTTTGGGAGTGCAACTGCCTTGAAAAGGTTTGCGGCGCGTGTATGATGGTTATTAACGGCAAAGCGCGTCAGGCTTGTTGCGCCCTTGTGGACGAGATTAAGCAGCCCATTCGCCTGCAACCCGCCCGCACATTCCCGGTTATCCGCGATTTAATGGTTGACCGCTCCGTTATGTTTGAAAGCCTTAAAAAGATTCAAGGCTGGGTTGAAATCGACGGCAGCTTTGATTCCGTCGACGCGCCGCGTCAAGACCCATACGTTGCCGCGACCGCGTACGAAATTTCACACTGCATGACCTGCGGTTGCTGCTTGGAGGCTTGCCCGAACGTAGGCCCGCAAAGCGACTTTATCGGCCCTGCGCCCACCGTGCAGGCGTATCTTTTCAATTTGCACCCCATCGGCAAATACGATGCGCCCAAACGCTTGGAGGCTCTTATGCAAAAAGGCGGCATAACGAGTTGCGGCAACAGCCAAAACTGCGTCGAAGTCTGCCCCAAGAGCATAAAACTTACCACCTATCTAGCGCAGCTTAACCGTGACGT
Source organism: Selenomonadaceae bacterium (assembly GCA_017635875.1). Lineage (GTDB taxonomy): Bacteria > Bacillota > Negativicutes > Selenomonadales > Selenomonadaceae > RGIG9201. The sequence goes on from JAGBKP010000215.1 coordinate 14,537, forward strand.
AAACAAACAAGCATTAAGAAATATATTCAATGTATAATGTATAATTTGCGGGGCTGTGATTTTCACAGCCCCGCATTTTTTTAATTCTTTCTTTTCTTTTTTCTCTTTTTTTGTAAAAAAAGAGAAAAAA
>JAGBKP010000216.1 GCA_017635875.1 Selenomonadaceae bacterium
ACTCGGCGTAGGTCTTGCCGCATTCGGCTTTGAAAAGGGCGCAGGTCAGCAGACCGATATGGCTATTCAGGGCGTTCTCTTTATGACCATAGTTGTTCCTATCTTGCTCTGCGTTATCGTGCTTGTGATTTCCCACGGCTTGAAGCTCACCAAAGAAAATCACAAACTCTTGGTTGACGAAGTGCATCGTATCCGCGAAGGCGGCTCTATGGACGACGTAACTCCCGAGACCAAAGCGGCCGTTGAGGCTCTTACCGGTTGGAAATATGAGCAGTGCTTCGGTCATAACGACTTGATGAAAGTTTCCGATAAGTAATTAAACAGACTCCTTTAGATTTTATCTTCCCCGCCGGCTAATGCGGGGAAGATAAAATTATATATAAATAAAAATGGGGGTCAAGGGGGACAAGTTCCCCTTGCAGGGTCAAGGGACAGAGTCCCTTGCGGGGTTTGGGACAGCGTCCCAAGAAAATAAGGAGGAAGGCTTATGATGGATAAAGAATATTCAAAATATTCAAAATGGATGGCGGATTCCGTTATCGAGAGAAAGACGGATTTAACGAGCTATTGGGCTTATGAGTTCGGGCTTACGCTTGACGGTATTTTGGAAGTGTGGAGAAATACCGGCGAACAGAAATATTTTGATTACGTAAAAGAGTGTATGGACACTTTCGTGCAGAAAGACGGCACGATTCGCGGCTATGACGTGAAGGAATACAACATCGACCATTTAAACAACGGTAAAACCCTCCTCTCCATCTATCAGGTAACCCACGACGAAAACTATAAGAAAGCGTTACAGCTTTTAAGAAGTCAGATAGACAATCACCCCCGCACAAAAGAGGGCGTATTCTATCATAAGGCGATTTATCCGGAACAGATTTGGCTCGACGGCTTATATATGGGCGCGACTTTCTACGCTAAATATGTAAGCGAGTTCACTAAGAGTATGGACGAATACAACGATATAGCCAAACAGTTCATAATCGCAAGAAAACACACCTACGACCCGAAGACGGGCTTGCTCTTCCACGCTTACGATGATGCAAGAGAGCAACCGTGGGCGAATAAGGAAACCGGCTGCTCCAAACATTTCTGGAGCCGTTCGATGGGTTGGTACTGCATGGCGCTTGTCGATACTTTGGAGCAACTCCCCGACGAGTGCAAGGACAAGAAAGAAATCATCAAGATTTTGAACGAGACAATGGAAGCTCTCTTAAAGGTTGCAAGCCCCGATTCCCACGTTTGGTATCAAGTGCTTGACTGCCCGAACAGAAAGGGCAACTACGTTGAAGCGTCCGGCTCTTCGATGATAGCTTACGCCTTATTCAAGGGCGTTCGTATGGGCTGGTTGCCGGAAAAAATGCGCGATTTCGCGAAGAAATCCTATCAAGGACTTCTCGACGAATTCATCACCGAAACCCCGATGGGCACGATTTGCCTCAACAAGATTTGCTTCGTTGCGGGTCTCGGCGGCAAAGACACGGCGGCGTACGGTTATCGCGACGGCTCTTATGCCTATTACTTAAGCGAACCGATTGTAACGAACGAGCCGAAAGGCTTAGGTCCATTCATTTTGGCTGCGGCTGAATACGAGAGATTGTAAGTTAAGTTAGGGGTGGGGGCTTTTGCCCCCTATGCCCCACTTTTTTAAAATTTTAATGGAATTTGTAAAGAAGTGTGTTTAAGTGACAAACTTTAGAAAGCGAGTCAAATAATGACGATTGACTACAATCCTATGAACGATGTGTTGTTTAAATTCATTTTTGGAAAAGAAGAACGCAAATATATAACGATTGATTTTATAAACGCTATGTTAAATCGAAGTGAAGAAAACGAAATTACGGATATTGAATTTAAAAATGTGGAAATGCTCCCCCTTGAAGCGGAGGGCAAACTAACAAGGCTTGACGTATTTTGTATATTAAACAGCGGCGAAAAGTTGGATTTAGAGATACAGGTGGCAAATCAACAGAATATGGGAAGAAGAACTCTGTATTATTGGGCGCAGATGTATTTGTTTTCCCTAAAACGCGGCGAGGACTACGGTCAGCTTATTCCGACAATAACAATAAATCTTTTGAATTATAATTTTCTTCCGCAAGAAAATCCTCACGCTATGTACGGCGTGTATAATATTTTGAATAAGCACAAATTAACGAATGATTTGGAACTTCATTTTTACGAGATACCGAAGTTTAAAAAGAAACCCGTAAGCGAAATGACGAGAGCCGAAAAATGGCTTGCCTATTTTGCGAAAAAGCTGACGAAAGAGGAGGCGAGTGATATGGGAGAAGCGGCTATAACGAGTGCTTTTGAAGCGGTGAATAATTTTATGTTAAGCGAAGAGCAGAGATTAGCGTATATAAATCGCGAGATGTCTATAATGGATTATAATACCAATATGAGAATATCAAGAGAAGAAGGCTTGGAAAAAGGTATGAAAAAAGGTATAGAAAAAGGTATAGAAAAAGGCATAGAAAAAGGCATATTGACAAGTCTTAGACGAATGATGCGTACATTGAAACTGTCGCCCGAGAGCGCGATGGATGCGTTGGAGATAACGGGCGACGACAGGAAAAAATATTTTAAGGAGTTAAAATGTACCCAAGGAAGTGGACACGATGAGACGAAGGGATGCGCCTTTAAAAAATAAAAAAGGAGGTTTAAGTAAAATAAGGTTATATCAGTATTATAAAGGCGTGTCCCTTATCAGTGCACACAGACTTAAATGGGA
>JAGBKP010000022.1 GCA_017635875.1 Selenomonadaceae bacterium
ACACAACCAACACAAAACGACACGCAACAAGAAGCCAAAGCCATAACTCCCGCCGCAACATCAGCACCACCGACAGAAGAAACATCGCAAACAAAGCAAATACAAAGGTCAAATCAAACGCAAGGCGGATTCCTTGCAAATACAAAATCCGGCAAATACCACCGTGCTACTTGTCGCACAATTCGTAAACCCAATGCAGCTCATTTTGTGAGATATAATACTGCCGAAGAATGTATTGCCGCAGGTTATAAAGCGTGTAAAGTTTGTTTATAAAACTAACCGGCAATAAACATTCTATATAGAATGTTTATTGCCGGTGGAAAAGTTATTCATCTTTTGATTCTGTCTGTGTTTCAAAATCTAATTCAATTTGTTGCGGCTTTTCTATGACTTCTAAAACTTTTGAAACGATATATTCCGTCGTGAGTTTTCCTCCTTTTATGGCTTGCTCTACGTGGTAACGTATTTTAAGCATATCGCCTTTTGCAAAACCAAATTCTCTTTGCGCGACGCGTTTTTTGAAATCTTCATCTTGTATTGTTACCCAAATATTATGCGTACCGTCGTTTAGTTTCCATTTTCCTTCCACAAAATTGATGGTTACAATCTCGGTTACTATTTCTATTTCGGGAGTGGGGGCAAATGTTTCATCATCTATCTCTTTAACGGCAGGAGCTTTAAAATTCTCCATTTCACTATCTTGAATTGAAACTATTGGGTTAAAATCTTGTTTATCGGTAGGGTTTCTTAATTCAAAAGCGTCTACGCCTTCATTTTGTAAGGGGCGTATAATTTTCTCGATATTTAATCTGCAATTAACATCTAAGTAAACTTTTAAAGTTTTTTCATCTGTAACTATTACATCATCGCCTGCGGTTATTTCAACCTTGTTATCAGGTTTATGTTCGATATTTTTTATTTTGCGCCCTTTTACCAATTTTATCAACGCAAAAATTCCACCTGTTAAAGTGCCACCCCAACCTAAAATTTCTATTAAATCTTTCAATCCTGTTTCTTCCGCAAAACCCATAAATAATTTTGCGCTTTCTAAAATACTACTGCTTTCAAGATAGAGTGTTACATCAATAGAGCCTCTTTGCATACTGTCTTGATTTAATAAAACTCGTATTTTTCCTTTACCGTTTAAACACGAATTTATATTTTCAACCAAATCTGAAAAAGCTATCAGAGCCGGAGCAAGGTCGCGTACATCTATAGAGCCGTTGTCAAGCGCGCCTCCAACATAAGCAATACGCGCTTTCGCTTTGTTCATAAAACCACCCTCCTCTCTTTGGAATTATAACATAAAATATTTTGCAAATCTTGAAAAAAAGCAAAAATTTCCCACAAAATGTAAGGGACTGCCTATATATTTTTTCTGGGAGATTTTATAACCCAGAAAAATACAAAGAAAAACAATGCGAATTTTTGCAAAATGCCTACAATGCGCCGACAAAAAACGCGCCATTGATTTTGCAAAGAGTTATTGAGTATTTCCCAAATATGCTGTATAATAAGCGTATATTTTAGAAAAGGAGAGCGAGAGCGTTGTTTAACGCAAAGGGTAGCAGTCCCTCCGTCAAGGAACTTACGGCGCGCGGTATGATTTTGGGCGCGATTTTGACGGTGATATTTACCGCTTCAAACGTATATTTGGGGCTTAAAGTGGGGCTTACATTTTCTTCCGCCATTCCCGCCGCCGTTATCTCTATGGCGATTTTAAAATTGGTGAAGGATTCAAGCATTTTGGAAAACAATATGGTACAAACGCAAGCGTCCGCCGCAGGGTCGCTTGCCAGCATTATCTTTATCATTCCCGCGCTTTTGATGATAGGTTATTGGCAAGGTTTCCACTTTTGGCAGACGCTCGTTATTTCCGCTTGCGGCGGCTGTATCGGCGTGCTTGTTACCATTCCCCTGCGCCGCGCTATGGTCGTGCATAGCGATTTGCCGTACCCGGAAGGCAGAGCGGCGGCGGAAATTTTAAAGGTTGGCTGCGGGGATAAAGCGCGCGGCGGCAGTATAAAGGAAATTTTAAGCGGCGCGCTGGTGTCCGGCGCGTCCGCTTTCGCGGCAACGGGGCTTAATATTTCTTCAAGCGCGTTTTCACTTTGGGGCGCGTTCGGAAAAGGCGTAACTCAGCTTGCCGTCGGATATTCTGCGGCGCTACTCGGCGCGGGATATTTAATCGGAATAAGCGCGGGAATGGCTACGCTTACGGGTATTGTTTTAAGCTGGGGCGTGTTTGTTCCGTATTTTACTTGGGGACTTACCGGAAACGAAACGGAGCTTATAAACGCGGCGCAAGCGGCGTTTCGCGATAAAGTTCGCTTAATCGGCGTTGGCGTTATGGCAATAGCCGCCGTTTGGACGGTGATTAGTTTGGCTCGTCCAGTAATCGACGGCGTAAAGGAAGCGTTTTCCCACGTAAGTTTAACGGAAAATTCAAAAAACGTTCATCATACCGATATAGATATGAGTTTAAAATCCGTCGGATACATTTTCGCCGTAGCCGTTGTTTTGCTCTTGACGGTGTTTTATTCCTTCGTGCATAACGCGAATTTGCCCGTATATCAAGAAATCGCGCTAACATTTGCGAGCGTTGCCATCGCCGTCGGTGTAGGATTTTTGGTTGCGGCGGCTTGCGCGTATATGGCGGGGCTTGTCGGCACTTCGACTACTCCCATTTCCGGCATAGGTATCATCGGAATAATCGTATCTTCCGTTATAATTATGATTATCGCAAATGTTTTCGGTATTTTCGACTTACCCGGCGGCGAAAAGTTCGTCACAGCCACGGCGATATTTACCACGTCGATAATTATCGCTATCGCTTGCATCTCTAACGACAATATGCAGGACTTAAAGACGGGGCAAATCGTTGGCGCAACGCCTAAACATCAGCAGGTTGCGCTTATTTTAGGCTGCGTTGTCGGCGCGTTTGTCATCGCGCCCGTGCTAAATCTTCTCTATCAAGCATACGGTTTTGTAGGCGCAATGCCGCGGGCGGGAATGGACGAAGAAGACGCTCTCATCGCCCCGCAAGCGTCACTTATGACGGTAATAGCAAAAGGCGTTATTTCCCATAATCTTATGTGGGATTATATTTTGCTTGGAATAGGGGTTGGAGTCATCATAATCATAATAGACGCGCTGTTAAAGAGACGCGGAAAAAATCTAGCCCTTCCGCCGCTTGCTGTCGGCATAGGCATTTACCTTCCCGCGGAGGTGAACGCGCCCATTGTTATCGGCGCGGTGATGGGATATGTTATGAAAAAAATTTTATCGAAACGCGATAAAAACGAAAGAGAAAAAGCCGAAGACCGCGGCACGCTTTTCGCTTCGGGGCTTATAGTAGGCGAGAGCCTTGTGGGCGTTCTTATGGCGGGGATTATAGTTTTATCCGTAACAAGCGGCGGAAGCGATTCACCTCTTGAAATTGACAGTTTCACCGCTTACGAGGATATTTTGGGGCTTGTGATTTTCGCGGGCATTATCGCTTTGTTTATCAGAGTGGTTATGAAAAAATAACCTATAAAAAATCGGCTTTCAATTTGAAGGTCGATTTTTTTATTTGACCCACGAATTATTTTTATATTCTTTTCATAAAAAATGATATAATGTTATAGTGAATGATAAAATTTTCTTTACTTTCTTCTTTTCTCTCTTTCTTTTGAAAAAGAAAGAGAGAAAAGAAGAAAGTAACAAAGAAGAAAAGAGAGAAAGAAAACTTTATCAAAAA
>JAGBKP010000217.1 GCA_017635875.1 Selenomonadaceae bacterium
AACAAAACAAAGAGAAATAAGAGAAAGCGAAACTTTAAGCATAGAAAATCCCGTGAATTATTCGCGGGATTTTCTAAAAAGTTTTTCTGTTTGCCCGCATATTTCGGTTGCGAAATATGCGGGCAAACAGAAAAATCAAACAAAGAAGAACAGAGAAAAAAACTTTATTATTGAATATATAGGGTGTTTTGTTTTTTTATATTAAAATTCTTTTTCTTTCTTTTTCGCCTGTGCCCTTTGGGTATATAAGAAAAAGAAAGAAAAGAACGGTTTTTACACTTGAATGACGGAATGGGGGAGTTTTTTTGGAGTTTCCAAAACTTAAGATAGGAGAAAAAATTGCGTCAATCCCCATCATTCAAGGCGGAATGGCAATAAGACTTTCGACTGCGCCCCTTGCGGCGGCGGTTGCAAACGAAGGCGGCATAGGACTAATCGCGGCTTCAGGTATGACTCATGATGAGCTTCGCTATGAAATAAAGTTGGCTCGGCATCTTTCGAAAGGGATAGTCGGCATAAATATAATGGTAGCCGCGACGGATTTTGCGGGTATCGTTAAAACCGCGATAGACGCCGGTATTGATTTGGTTGTAGCCGGCGCGGGTTTTTCAAGAGATATGTTCGCTTTGGGAAAAGAATCGGGTACCCCAATAGTGCCTATAGTTTCGACGGCAAAACTTGCAAAAATATCCGAAAAACTCGGGGCGTCGGCGGTTATCGTTGAAGGCAAAGAAGCGGGCGGTCACCTTGGAACCGATACTTCGGTGAGAGAAATTATTCCGGAAGTAAGAAAAGCGGTAAAGATTCCCGCTATAGCGGCCGGCGGAGTTTTAACGGGGAAAGACATAAAAGATCTGCTCGATATGGGCGCAAACGGCGTGCAACTTGGATCAAGGTTTGCGTCGAGCGTTGAATCAAACGCCGCGCCTGCACTAAAAGAATACTATTTGAAATCTAAACCCGAAGATATTACGCTTATACATAGTCCCGTGGGACTCCCGGGCAGAGCCGTGCGTTCGCCGTTTTCCGAACGCGTAATGAAGGGTCCGGTGCCGCCGGATAAATGCGATGCGTGCTTAAAGGCTTGCAAGCATAATTTCTGCATAATAAGAGCGTTAACTAGGGCGCAACAGGGCGACGTTGAAACAGGTTTGGTATTTACCGGCGAATATATGCCGAAGATAGATAAAATTCTCTCCGTTAAAGAGATTTTTGCACAATTAAAGTCGGAATTTGCGGCGTTATAAGAAGGGAGAGGGGCTTTTTGAGAACGAGAGTTGTTATTACGGGCTTAGGCGCGATAACGCCTATCGGTATCGGAAAAGATGAATTTTGGGATGCGCTTTTGGCGGGGAAAAACGGCATAGGGCGTATTACAAGATTTGACCCTGCTGGTTTTGACGCGCAAATAGCGGGCGAAGTCAAGGATTTCGACCCCAATAAGTATATCGACAAAAAAGAAGCCAAGCGAATGGATAGATGCACCCAATTTGCGGTGAGCGCGGCGAAACTTGCCATTGAGGACGCAAAGCTTGACCTTGATAAAGAGGATTTAGACCGCATAGGCACCTTCGTCGGCACGGGCATTGGCGGTATGGAAACTATGCACTCTCAATACGAAAAATATTTTGCGAAAGGACCTTCTCGCATAAGTCCTTTCTTTGTGCCTATGATGATTCCGAATATGCCTGCGGGGCAGGTTTCCATAACTTTTCATCTGCACGGTCCGTCAAGTTGTATGGCGACGGCTTGCGCTACGGGAACAAATTGCATAGGCGACGCGCTTCGCGTAATCGAGCGCGGCGAGGCTGACGTTATGATAGCGGGCGGCGCGGAAGCTGCGGTTTCTCCTGCGCCGGTTGCGGGATTTTCCGCTATGAAAGCTCTCTGCACCGACCATAACGACGACCCCGAACACGCGTCGCGTCCTTTCGACAAAAACCGCAGCGGTTTTATAATGGGCGAAGGCGCGGGAATTGTCGTGCTTGAAACACTTGAACACGCGGAAAAACGCGGCGCGCATATATACGCGGAACTGGCCGGTTACGGCGTAAATTCCGACGCGTACCATATGACGAGCCCGGCGCCTCACGGCGAATATCAGGCAAAATGTATGTCGCTTGCGATTAAAGACGCGGGACTTACGCCAAAAGATATAGACTATATAAATGCTCACGGCACTTCCACACATATGAATGACGAGGGAGAATCGGAAGCTATCAAAACAGTTTGGGGCGATGCGGCAAAAGATGTGTCCGTGTCCTCCGTAAAATCTATGACAGGGCATCTTTTGGGCGCAGCGGGAGCTATCGAGTGCATAGCGACCGCGCTTACCGTGGAACGCGATATGATGCCGCCCACTATAAATTACGAAACACCCGACGATAATATGGATTTAGACTATGTGCCGAACAAGTCTAGAGCCAAAACCGTTCGCGCGGCTCTTTCCAACTCGTTCGGTTTCGGCGGGCATAACGCTTGCTTACTGTTGAAGAAGTACGCGAAATGATTAGCGAGGAAAGAAAAAACGCGCTTCATAAAATCGAAAAAGAAATCGGCGTTACTTTTTCCGATATTTCTCTTTTGAACACGGCACTAACGCACAGCTCTTTTGCCAACGAATCCGGCGGCGATGAAACTCATAATGAACGAATGGAATTCTTGGGAGATTCCGCGCTTAGTTTTATAGTCGCGTCTTATTTATACGAAAAATATAAAAAAACGCCGGAGGGAAAGTTGACCGCTTTTCGCTCCGGCATTGTCTGCTCAAAAAGTCTTGCGAGCGCGGCGAAGGATTTGGGCATAGGCGAGGCTTTGCGTTTTGGACACGGTGAAGAAGCGCATGGCGGGAAAAATAAACAATCGAATTTAGAGGACGCGTTTGAAGCGGTTCTTGGCGCGATATATCTTGACAAAGGCATAGACGTGGCTCGCGATTTTGTGCTTAGGGTTTTTAAAGAAGAATTAACGGAAAAAAATCACTTAAAACCTATCGAAGATTTTAAATCTCAATTTTTGGAAATTATCCAGAGGGAAAAAGGTCACGAGTTTGAATTTATTCTTACGGACGAATCGGGACCGCCTCATGATAAAGATTTCTTCGTCGCGGTGGAACTCGACGGAAAAATAGTAGGCAGAGGCGAAGGCAAAAGCAAAAAAGCCGCGGAACAAATGGCGGCGAGAGAAGCTATAAAAAAGTTGAAAATTTAATACTTATAATTGACAGAATAACCTTTAATCGGCTATTCTGTCAATTTTTTTATAATGCCTTGCCTTCTTTGGTTACATCACTATAATTATTGAGAATCAAGAGTTGAAAAACAATAACCATGCAACACTTTTCGTTTTCGGGAATATAAAAATGCAAAAAACGAAAATGCAACATAAAAATTTAAATTTTTATGTTGCATTTTTTTAACTTTCATTTCAACTCAACCACGGTTGCGCCCGCGCCGCCTTCGGTTATGTCGGCTAGGGTGAAACTTAAAACGCTCGCGTGATTTTTAAGATACGAATGCAAACCGCTTCTAAGCGCGCCCGTGCCTTTGCCGTGGATTAGAAGCACTTTTGAAATACCCGCAAGCGCGGCGTCGTCTATGAATTTAGCTACTTCGTGCTCCGCTTCGTCCACCATAAGCCCGCGCAAATCTATCTCGCGCTCTATTTGCGCCGTCTTTGACAAGGCAATATCCGCGTGTGAATGGCGGATTTGCGGCGACATTTTTTCTTTTTTCGCTTTTTCCAAAAATCTGCACTTATTCGCCTTTACCCAAGTTTTTAACCCGCCTACTGCGACTTCAAGCTCGTTTCCCTTTACGGAAAGCACTTCGCCCTGCTCGTTTAGGCTCGATACGTAGACAATATCGCCTTTTTCGATAGTCTTTACGTTTACTTTTTCTCCGACGCCTTTTTGCGCCATAATGCCCGGGTGTACTTTTGCGGAAAGCGCCTTTAATTTCGCCCGCGATTCTTCCATAACTTCGCGGCGGCGTTTTACCCCGTAATCGTCGAATTGCTCTTTTAAAGCCTTTATTACTTCTTCGGACTCTTTTCTCGCTTTTCTTACGAGAGCGGAGCTTTCCTCTTTCGCCTTTCTTATTATGTCGCCTTTTTGCTTAAACAGTTCTTGTTCCTTCGCTTTTACTTTCGTTTCGCGAACAAGCGCGGAATTTTCCCTTTCTTCAAGACTCTTTAAAAGTTCCTCGTATTTTCGCTTTTCTTCGGTTAAAGACGCGAGGATATTTTCAAATCTTTCCTTATCAGCCTGTATAAACTCTTTCGCCCGCTCGATAATTGTTTTGGAAAGTCCCAATTTTTCGCTTATGTGAAAAGCGTTGCTCGCGCCCGGTATGCCGATTAAAAGGCGGTACGTTGGGCGAAGGGTTTCCATATCAAACTCGACGGAGGCGTTTTCTATGCCGTCCGTTGAATACGCGAAAGTTTTAAGCGACGAATAGTGAGTGGTCGCAACAACGCTTGCGCCTATAGAGAGCAGCTCCTGAAGTATGGCGACAGCAAGCGACGCGCCTTCTTCGGGGTCTGTTCCCGCGCCGATTTCGTCAAGCAAGAGCAAATCGTTTTTTTGCGCCTTCTCCAAAATTTTTACAATGTTTGTCATATGCGCCGAAAACGTGCTTAAACTCTGCTCAATGCTCTGTTCGTCTCCGATGTCCGCGTATATGTTGTCGTAAACGGCTACAGCGGAATCTGTCGCGACGGGGATAAAAAGCCCCGACGCCGCCATAACGGATAGCAGTCCAAGCGTCTTCATACTTACGGTTTTGCCGCCCGTGTTCGGCCCCGTCACAAGCAGCGTTCTGTAATTTTCGCCAAGCGTTATATCTATAGGCACGACCTCGTCTTTGTCTATCAACGGATGCCGCGCGCTTTTTAAGTTTGTTCGCCCTTCGCCGTTTATTTCGGGGCGAATTGCTCCCATATCCCGCGAGAGTTTTGCTTTTGCCGCCGTAAAATCAAGTTTGGCGAGAATTTTTACGTTTTCAAGCAAAGCGTCGCTGTGTTTTTCTATCCGCCTTGACAAATCGGTTAAAATGCGGCGCACTTCTTCGGCTTCTTCAAGCGTCAATCGCTTTATGTCGTTGTTTAGCTCAACTGTTGCCATAGGCTCTATAAAAAGCGTAGACCCGCTTGCGGATTGATCGTGTATAAGCCCCGCGAATTGGCTTCTGTACTCCTGCTTTATCGGCACGACGTACCTGTCTCCGCGCACGGTAACTATGGCGTCTTGAAAAAATTTTTGATACTCCGCGTTATGCAGTATTCCTTGTATTCTCTCTTGCACGCGAGCTTTAGATGCGCGGTTTTCCCTTCTTATGCGCGAAAGATTTACGCTTGCGCTGTCCATTATTTCTCCGCGCTCGTCCACGGTGTTTTCGATGGCCCTTTCGAGTTCGCCCAATATTTCAATACTTCCCGCCCAAGATTTTAATATCGGCGCGTCTATCTCCGTTTCTTTAAAAAACTTCTTAACGCGGCGCATGGCGTACATGGTGTTTATAATATCCAACAGCTCCGCGCCGTCAAGCGCGCCGCCCATTTTTGTCTTTTTCAGCGATTCTCTTATGTCGTACGCGCCGCCAAGGGGAATGGGGGACGCTTCTTCAAGTTTATAGGCTTCGTCTGTTTCGTCCAAAAATGCTTTTACTTCTTCTAAATTTGACGACGGCTCTAAATTTGCGCAGAGTTCTTTTCCGAAACTTGACCCCGCCCGATCTTCAAGCATTTCTAAAATTTTATCGTATTCTAAAACTTTAAGTATGTTTTCCTGCATAAATAACCTCGTATAACACTAACACAGGGCTTTGCCCCGTACCCCACAAGGGGAACTCGTCCCCCTTGACCCCCATTATTAAAATAGGCGCGAGAGTAGTACCTCGCGCCCCTTTCGCTTACTTCTTATTGGATAAAATCTTCATTACGCTTGCGCCGGTAGCTTTTATTTTTCTTACGGGCGCAAAGCGCGTTTTTACCTTTGGTTTTATGTCCTTGCCGAAATCGCCGCGTTTAATAAACGTGGTTTTGGTTTTATCCGGCTCGAAAATCTTTTTTATATGGCGAAAAATAGCCTCAGGCTCCGCGCTCTCTTTGCAGAGAAAGATGTCAAGCGCAACGTAGCGAAGTTCGCCGTACGCATGAAGAGCAAGATGCCCTTCCGGGAAAATAACCGTCACTACGAATTGGTCGTCAAGCGCGCGGGCGGAAGTCGCCTCTATCTCAAAGCCCGCGGTGGTTATCGCCTCGCGCACTCCGCGCTCTATCGCCGCGCCGTTTGCTACGCTTTCCTCTTTGCAGTGAAAAAAATCCACGGTTAAATGACGAGATAACAATTTCAAAATTTTTCCCTCCATCACTCAACCGTCACGGATTTTGCCAAGTTTCTCGGCTTATCCACGTCGCAGCCGCGTGTTATCGCCGCATAATACGCCAAGAGTTGCAAAGGCACGACGGTTAAAAGCGGTATTAAAAGTTCGTCCGTTTCAGGCACATACATAACGTGATCCACGTATTTTGAAAGTTCCTCGTCGCCTTCCGCCGCAATTCCTATTACAACCGCGTCTCTCGCTTTTACTTCTTTAATGTTAGAGAGCGTCTTTTCATATACGCTCTTTTGCGTGGCGAGAGCGATAACGGGTACGCCTTCAACGATAAGAGCAAGCGTGCCGTGCTTCAATTCGCCGGCAGAATACGCCTCCGCGTGAATATAGGAAACCTCTTTTAATTTTAGCGAGCCTTCTAACGCAACGTCATAATCAAGAGAACGACCTATGTAAAATACGTCCTCGTTAAAGCCGTAACGCTTCGCAAACGTTTTTATCGGCTCTACGTCCGTTAAAGTTTCGCTAATCTGCGCGGGAATTCTCTTTAAAAGCGTTATCAGCTCTTTTATTCTCGAAGGTTGGAGCGTGTTTTTAATCTCCGCCATATAAAGAGCGAGCATAAAGAAAAGTATAAGCTGCGTCGTGTACGCTTTTGTGGACGCGACGGCGATTTCAGGCCCCGCCCAAGTGTAAAGCACATAATCCGCCTCTCTTGCTATGGAGGAGCCGACAACGTTTGTAAGCGCGAGAGTTTTTGCGCCAAGACGCTTCGATTCCTTTAACGCCGCAAGTGTATCGCTTGTTTCGCCGCTTTGCGACACAACGATGACAAGCGTATTTTTGTCAACAATGGGGTTGCGATAGCGAAATTCGGACGCAACGTCCACTTCAACAAGCATACGAGAGAGTTTTTCTATGTAGAATTTTCCCACAAGCCCCGCGTGATACGCTGTGCCGCAAGCAACAATGTATATTTTGTTGAAAGAGCTTAAAAATTTAGTGTTCCAATTAAGCTCGTTAAGCTGAATTTCGGAGCCGTCCTTTTTGATGCGCTCCCTCATCGTGTCCTTCACGGCTTTTGGCTGTTCGTGGATTTCCTTAAGCATAAAATGCTCGTATCCGCCTTTTTCAGCCGCTTCCGCGTTCCAGTTTACGGTGAAAACTTTTTTTGCGATAGGCTCGCCCTTTTTATTCGTGATTGTTACGCCGTCCGCTCGCACTATTGCTATTTCTCCGTCGCCCAAAATATAAGTACGGCGGGTGCGCCCGATGATAGCGGGAATATCGGAGGCTATAAAGTTTTCTTTATCCCCCAAGCCGACGACGAGAGGATTTTCCCTTTTGGCGCAAATAAGCATATCGGGGTGCTTTTTAGACATAAACACGAGAGAATAAGAGCCTTCGACTTTAGAGAGCACGGCGCGAACGGCGGCTTCAAAATCTCCGTCGTAAAGGGACTCCAACAGATGCGCCACTACCTCGGTATCGGTTTCCGAATGGAAAATGTGACCGTTTGCGATAAGTTCCTCTTTTAAGGGCAAATAATTTTCGATAATGCCGTTATGCACAACGACAAAATCGCCTGTGCAATCAGAATGAGGGTGGGCGTTTAAATCGCTTGGGCGTCCGTGAGTTGCCCAGCGCGTATGACCGATTCCAAGCGAACCTTTAGGCTCGTCTTGCGCGATTTTATCGGTAAGCGCGCTAAGACGACCGACGCTCTTTTCCACGCGAATATTTTCGCCGTCATAAACCGCTATGCCGGCAGAATCATAACCGCGATATTCCAGTTTCGTAAGCCCTTCTATCAAAAAGGGTGTAGCTTGCTTTTGGCCGATATATCCAACAATTCCGCACATAAGGAATCTTCCTTTCGAGTGTTCATAAAAATTTCATAGTCTTTATTTTATCTCATATTATTATAGCCGTCAACTTCTATTGCGGATTTTTTAACGATTTTCCGATTTTTTCGTTATTATTCACGAGTATTTTACTTTCTTCTTTTCTCTCTTTCTTTTATAAAAGAAAGAGAGAAAAGAAGAAAGTAACAAAGAAGAAAAAGAGAGAAAGAAAATTTTATAAAACTCTTATTGGTAGTTTCGTTTTTTTTATTAAAATTTTTTCTTTCTCTTTTTTCTTTGCTTCTTTCTTTTTTCTCTTTCTTTTTTATAAAAAAGAAAGAGAAAAAAGAAAGAAGGAACTGTGAATAGTAACATTTTTTCACCGTAAGTTTAAAAATGAACATAAAAATGCCCGCCGAGTATTCGCGTCGGCGGGTGTTTTTATTACAATAACTTTTCAATATCAGCTGCCATATCTGACGGCGTCGTAGTCGGCTCAAAACGCTTTACAACGTTTCCTTCGCGGTCAATGAGGAATTTTGTGAAATTCCATTTAATGCCGTCGCCCTCTAAATATTCCGGGAAATTTGCTTTTAAAGCCTCGGTTAATTTTGCGGCTATGGGGTGATTTTCGTCAAATCCTTCAAATTTCTTTTCGGCGGTAAGATACTTAAAGAGAGGCTGGGCGGTTTCTCCGCGCACGTCGCCTTTTTCGAAAATCTGAAAACTTACGCCGTAATTTCTGCGGCAAAATGTCTGCACTTCTTCGTTTGTTCCCGGTTCTTGCTCTCCAAACTGATTGCAGGGGAAACCTAAAATTTCAAGTCCCTTTTCCTTATACTTGTCATATAGTTCTTGAAGCTCTTTGTACTGCGGCGTAAATCCGCATTTGCTCGCGGTGTTCACGATGATTAAAACTTTGCCCTTATAATCTGCTAAAGATTTTTCTTCGCCTTTGTTGGTCTTAACCGTAAAATCATATACGCTCATAAAAATTTCTCCTTCTCATATCAATTTCCAATTTTACTTTTTTCTTTCTCTCTTTCTTTTGAAAAAGAAAGAGAGAAAGAAAACTTTAATAAAAAATAATATGGATATAGCAACGCCATATATTGTGACAATAATTCTAAAAAATGCTCTAAATCACATAAAACCAAGCGGAATCTTCGTCAAAATCCTTCGCGTTCATAATATTGCGTTCCTTGTCGTAGCGAAGTTCTTGATTTTTAACGCTTATTCTCGTATAAGGCGCGACGGATTTTGTGATAAACACATTGCCGCCTATTACCGCGCCTTTTCCTATAACGGTCTTACCGCCTAAAATAGAGGCTCCGGAATATATCGTAACATTATCCTCAATGGTCGGATGCCGTTTGACATTTTGCAGGCGACGACCGCCTTGAGTTGAGAGCGCGCCTAAAGTAACTCCTTGATAAATTTTCACATTGTCGCCGATAACCGTTGTTTCGCCGATAACAATCCCCGTACCGTGATCTATGAAAAAATATTTTCCGATTTTCGCGCCGGGGTGAATGTCTATTCCCGTGCGACTGTGGGCAAATTCGCTCATAATGCGCGGAAGCACCGGCACATTCAGTTCGTGTAAAGAATGTGCGAGGCGATGTATTGTTATGGCGTGTATGCCAGGATACGACGAAATAATTTCGTCCTCGCTGTACGCCGCAGGGTCGCCGTCCATTGTCGCTTGTACGTCGGTTTCGATATAATCTCTTATTTTCGGAATTCCGTTAAAAAATTCAAGCGTTATGCGCTCCGCTTGTTCTTCAACGGTTTTTTCGTCCGCGCCAGTATTGCTGTTGTACCTTAGAGCGATAGCTATTTGCTTGTTCAAAAGATAAGCAATATCTTCAACTGCAAGCGATAAACTGTTCTTTACGTTATACACGCGATAGGATTTATCTCTGAAAAAACCTGGAAACACGACGCGAAAAAGTTTTTCCGTAAGTTCCGTAATCAAACGACGGTCGGGCTGACGAAACGCGTCAAGTTTATCTATGTTTCGCCCCTTTTCGTAATCCGATAAAATGTTTTGTATCGCGCCCTCAATACCTCGTTTAATAATATTAGCCATAAACTTCACACCATTTTGTTGAGATTATTTATCTACTTTCTTTTCTTTCTCTCTCTTTTTTGAAAAAAAGTGGAGAGAAAGAAAAGAAAGTAGCAAAGAAAAGAAAGAGAGAGAAAAAACTTTATCAGCTTTAAATTCTGGGGCTGACTATTACGCCGAAAGTTTTAGCAATTCGTCAAGTTTTGCTTTGTCAAACCCCAAAACAAAATTTTTATCGTCAATAGTTGTGACTGGAACTGCCTCGTCGCCCGTTAATTTTTGGCACTCTTCCAAAAATTCGTCGCTCTCTTCGATATTTCTCTCCTCGTATTCCACGCCTTTGGATTTTAAGTATTTTTTTACTTTGTCGCACCAAGGGCAACTTGTAAGAGAATACACCTTTACCATAAAAAATTCCCCCTCTTTTTGCTCGTTATATATTTTTCCGCCAAAATCGCGGCGGTTGTTCCGTCCGCTGCGGCGGTGGTAAGCTGACGCACTTCTTTTTGACGAACGTCTCCCGCGGCAAAAACGCCTTCTATAGCAGTGCGGCAATCCTCGCCCGCGATAATTCTGCCGTCAGAGGCAAGCTCAATTTCATCTTTAAAGAGCGCAGTATTGGGCGAAACGCCGATATTTACGAAAATACCGTCAACCGCAAGCTCCTTTGTTTCGTCTAAATTTTTGTCTAAAATTTCAACGCTCTCAAGTTTCGCGTTGCCTTTTAAAGATTTAATCTCCGTCTGCAAAAGAATTTCCGCTTTCGGATTTTCTCTTAACTTTTCAATGGAAACTTCGTCTGCGCGAAGATTAGAACGATGAATGAGATAGAGTTTTTTTGCGTACTTCGTGAGAAAATTAGCCGCATCCACCGCCGCGTTGCCGCCGCCCATAACGGCGATTACCTTGTCTTGATAGAGATGCCCGTCGCAAAGTTCGCAGTAATGAACGCCTTTACCCGCGTATTTTGCTTCTTCCGGCAAGGGTAATTTGCGCCGCTCCATACCGCTGGCTATTATAATCGTTTCCGCCTCGTAGATATAGGATTCCGTTTCGATAAGTTTCGGATTTTCTTTTAGACTTACTTTTTGTATAACGTCAAATTCGTCTATAACCGCTCCGAAATTTTCGGCTTGCGAAAGAACAGCCTCTATCAGCTCCTTCCCCGACACATTCGGCATACCCGGATAATTCTCTATTCCCGTCGCGTTTGCAATCTGCCCTCCCACGATAGCCGATTCAAGCACGAGTACCGATAAATTCATACGCCCCGCGTAAAGAGCCGCTGTAAGCCCCGCCATACCCGCGCCGATTATCACCACATCTTTTTTTATGCGTTCTTTCGTAGACATACATTTCTCCTTAGGCTATTTTAAAAACCTTACTTTCTTTTTTCTCT
This sequence comes from Selenomonadaceae bacterium, assembly GCA_017635875.1. Taxonomy (GTDB): domain Bacteria; phylum Bacillota; class Negativicutes; order Selenomonadales; family Selenomonadaceae; genus RGIG9201. The sequence continues at coordinate 11,650 of JAGBKP010000217.1, forward strand.
TTCTTTTTTGAAAAAAAGAAAGAGAAAAAAGAAAGTAACAAAGAAAAAAGAGAAAGAAAAAACTTTATTAAACTCTATTGATCAGTTTTTTCTCTATTTCTTTTTATTAAAGTTCTTTTTCTTTCTTTTGGTTCTTTTCTTTCTTTTTCTTTCTTTTGGTTCTTTTCTTTCATTTTCTTTCTTTTGGTTCTTTTCTTTCTTTTTCT
>JAGBKP010000218.1 GCA_017635875.1 Selenomonadaceae bacterium
AGGACGCGCGCGACATCTCGAACGGCGATTTTTGCGCCAAGAGTTCCAAAAGTCGCGATAAGAGCGACGTGATCTTTGCCGTAACGCTCGCCAACATATTTTATAACGTCCTCTCTGCGCCTAAAGCAAAAATCAATATCAATATCGGGCATAGAAACGCGTTCGGGGTTTAAAAAGCGTTCAAAGAGAAGATTATATTTTAACGGATCTATATTTGTAATTCCAAGAGCGTAAGCCACAATACTTCCCGCAGCGGAGCCGCGTCCCGGGCCTACGGCAATTCCGGCGTTTTTTGCGTAACTCACAAAATCCCACACTATTAAAAAATAGCTGTCATATCCCATTTTATGAATAACGGAAAGTTCATAATCCAGTCTTTTACGCACGTCTTCCGTTATAACGTCGTATCTCGTTTTGATTTTTTCCTCGCATAACGCGCGAAGGTATTTTTCGTCGTTCTCGTATTCCTTCGGCGCTTCAAAATACGGAAGTTCCAATTTGCCGAAAGTGAAATCCACGTTGCATCTTTCGGCTATTTCCCGCGTATTTTTAAGAGCATCGGGAAGTTCTTTAAAAATTTTCGCCATATCTTCGGGCGATTTTAAATAATATTCGCTCCCCTCAAATTTCATACGGTCTTTTTCTTCAATAATTCGGTTAGTGCCGATGCAGACCAAAATATCTTGAATTTTGGCATCCTCTCGATTTATGTAGTGAACGTCGTTTGTGGCGACGAGTTTAACGCCGCACTTTTCGGAAAGTTCGATAAGAGCGGTGTTTACCTTCATTTCTTCCGCAAGTCCGTGATATTGAAGTTCCAAAAAAAAATTATCCTTGCCGAAAATCTCGATATACTCAAGAACGAGTTTTTCGGCTTTTTTCATATCTCCCGATAATATCGCCGCGGGAATTTCACCCGCGACGCAAGCGGAAAGAGCAATAAGTCCTTCGCTGTTGTTTCGCAGAATTTCCTTGTCAATTCTCGGCTTATAATAAAATCCCTCCGTATTCGAGAGGGATACAAGTTTCGATAAATTTTTATAACCTATGTTGTTTTCGGCAAGAAGTATCAAATGATAATAGCGAACGCCGCCGACTTCTTCTTTAATCTTCCTATTTGTTGGAGCAAGATATACTTCACAGCCGATAACAGGCTTTACGCCTTCTTTTTTCGCCGCTTTGTAAAATTCCAAAACGCCGTACATATTGCCGTGGTCTGTGATAGCGACGGAATCCATACCAAGATTTTTCACGGCTTTAACGAGTTCTTTTACGCGAGCCGCTCCGTCAAGCAAACTGTATTCGGTGTGTACGTGCAGATGAGTGAAAGGTAAAGTTGTCATAATGTTGCCTCGTTTCACAAATCCCCGTTAGCCTCTTTTTTCAAAATATCGTACAAAGTCATCATATCATATATGCGGCGAATATCTTCGCGACTTAAATTACTTACGATATCGCTGCCGCCGTAATAGCGCAGCGTCACGCTGGTGGCGCCGCCTACCGCCCGCAACATATCTTCGACGTTTTTATCCGCATCCGCAACATAGTGCTCCGTTAAATCTTCCGCGCCCTTTCCAAGTTTGTCGCGGCGTTTTGTAACGTCAAGTTCATAGGAAAAAGTTTGCCCGTCCGCGGTAACGTCCAAATGGCTACCGTGAATCCAACCGTAATTAGGGTCGTCTAATGCCGAATAGTAATATATATCGTGTTTCAAAAAAACCGCGCCGTTATTTTCAACTATGAATGGGCGAAGATGCACGCCCGAAAGTTCTTTCCCGCGATTGCCGGTATAATACGTTGCGCCGCCTCTTTCCACTACTTTCATCTTTGCTTCTATACTCGCCTTTAATTTTTCAATGCGCTCTTTTTCTTCTTTTCTCTTTTTTTCTTCAAGTTCCCTTGCTTTTCTTTCTTCTTCCTCTTTTTGCTTTTTTAGAGTTTCAGTGTCAAGCGTTTTCTTGTCCGTTTCTTTTACTTCTGTTTTTGCGCCTTTTGCGTTTTTATTTGCCTCTACTGTCTGCGTTTTGGCTTGCGCTTGCGGTTTGGGCGCGTTTACGATGAAGTAGTACATCGCCCCGCCTACTCCCATAAGGATAAGATACAACACCAAAAAAGCTATTATCACCTGCTTTGTCGTCATATCGCTCCTCCTTGTTTTAATTACTTCAATCTGATACCTGTTTCTTCGATTTCAATTAAGCCCTTTTTCAATAAATTTCCTATCGCCCTTTTAAAAGCGGCTTTGCTCATATTAAACTTCTCTTTTATAACGACGGGCGAAGAGTTGTCGTTATACGGCATTTTGCCGCCGCGCTTTTTCAGTTCTTCCAAAATCATATCCGCGTCAAAAAGCCGCGCTTCTTCTTTCGGCGGTCTAAGTGACGCGTTAAGTCTGCCGTCGCTGCGAATATACGTCACCCTTACCGCAACTTCCTCCCCTACCCTTGGGCGTTTGGGGATTTCTTTGTGATCTATAAACACAATATACCGCTCGTCGCTAAAGACAAACGCGCCTTTTTCCGTGATGTTATACACAGAGCCTTTTAACGTATCGCCGATTTTTACGTTTGTCGCAGGTTTAGACGCGCGGCGAAGTTCGTCCTCTACTTCCATAGTGACCGCAAGTCGCCCGCTTTTATCCGTGTAGAGTTTCGCCCACACGACTTCGCCTATTTGCGGTCTGCCGCGCATACCCGCAAACGGCATAAAAATCCCGCGTTCCGCGCCGACGTCTAAAAACGCGCCGTCCTTTGACGTGTTTATAACGCTTAATCTTGCTATCTGTCCGATTTTCATTTTAGGCGTTCGCATACTTGCGGTAAGACGCTTTTTAGGGTCAAGGTACAAAAATACCTCAACTTCGTCTCCGACTTTTACTTCCCTTGTCTGTTGCGTTTTGTGCAGAAGTATGTCGTCGTTTGTGTTTCCCGTGCCTGCGTCCAAAAATACGCCAAACTCCGAAAGCCTTACAACTTTTAAGGTTTGAACGGTACTTGGCAACAATTTATGTTCACTCATCTTATTCCTCGTATCGCGTCAGTTTTGCGTCCGCCCACAATCTTTCAAGCGCGTAATATTCCCTCGCTTCTGTTTTAAATATGTGAGCGACAGCGTCGCCGTAATCAAGAAGAATCCATTCGCCTTCGTGGTAACCCTCTTTATGCAAGAAATGTACGCCGACTTTGTCAAGCTCTTCTTCTATATTGTCCGCTATCGCCCTCACTTGCGTCGCTGTCTGCGCGTCCGCTATGATAAAATCATCGGTTGAACTCATAAGCCCTCTCATATCCATCATCACAATATCGCGCGCTTTTTTATCCGCCGCCGCTTTTGCTATTGCTTTTACGATTTCTTCCGCTGTCATAATTCTCACCTTTCCGTTTCTTCCATATTGGGGAAAAATTCCACCATTTTTTCCGATATTTCCTCTATGTTCGGGTTCCAAACGTGCTCGGCTTCTCGGTATTCTCCGGGAAGAGTTACGATTATCGGCGGGTCGCTGCTTAAGTTTCTTATAACGCTTGCGATATGCGCCGAATCAAATATTTCCGCGCTGGTTTCAACCTCGTTTTTAAAGATTTCCGCAACTTTGGGGATTTTAGACACGGTGTCTAATTGCAAAATCTTTTGATACAGAGCTTTTATAAACCTTTGCTGACGCTGAACGCGACCGATATCGCCAAGAGCCGTGTTCCTGTACCGCAAAAAATTCGCCGCCTGCTTGCCGTCAAGTCTTTGGTAACCTTTTTTCAAATGGATTGAAATGTTTCCCGCCTGGTCTTCATAGTCCATATTATCTTCAACGTATACATCAATACCGTCCAAAGCGTCGATAAAGTCCTCGAAAGCAGCGGTATTTACAACCACGTATTGATGCACGGAGACGCGCAAAAACTCCGACACGGCTCTTACCATCCGAGACGCGCCGCCGCTGCCGTAAAAGTTTGCTATTCTGCCTTCGCCCTCCGCCGTCCTTATATAAGTGTCGGCAGGTATTGCAATAATTCTCAGTCTGCCACTTTCTAAATCCATACTGACAAAAAGTATCGTATCGGCATGAAGTCCTTCGTCGCCTTCCACCGACGCGCCTTCGTCTATACCCATTACGAGGATATTCGTATAACCCGCGAGTTTTCCGATGTCTACGCCTTGATTTTGCTTTCTCTCAATATAACTCTCTTTAGCCGTTAAGTATTCGCCGTAGAGATAACTCGCGCCCTCAAATATGCGATAACTTACGAAAACAATAAAAGAAATTATCGTAAAGACAACACCGAAAAAAAAAATTCTGCTAAAAAACACGACTCTGCGCCGTTTTCGCCTCTGCCGTCGTTTTTGTTTTATATTTTCTTGCGTCCTGTTTTTCATATATCTTCCTTATAATGTACTCCGATTTTCCATAGGCTTACACAGTTATACCTTGCCAATGGAAATTATAACACACCTTTTCTTCAGATAAAAGCAAATTTATTTAAAAATCTTTTAAATACGGTGAATTTAAATGAACTTGACGAAAATATCTTTTAGAGGTAAAATCTGAAAAGTATTTTGAAAGGAGCAATATTTATGGAAAAATTTTTAAAATCCATATTTACCGTTACTGCGATTATGTGCTTTATGGCATCTTTTGCTTTTGCCGCGCCAAAAGACGAGCTCGACGCTCTCTATAAGGATATGAACAAAGTAAACAACGGCAAAATAAATATCGAAGTAAACGGAAAGTTTATGGAAGACGTTTTTAACGGCGTTGTGACTCTTAAGTTTGAGAGCAAGCCAAGCGCCTTAATTCGCGGCGAAACGAAATTTACCGTCTACGATAACGGCGATATGAAAAAGGCGAAAAATACCGCTTACGAGTTTTACGTCGAGGACGAGGGCAAAGCGTACACCTATTATTACACCGAAAAGGGCAAAAATAAGTGGTTTAAAGACACGGTATCTAACGACGACAAAAAAGCCGAAAAAGACGCCGCAGAATCCGTAATGTCAAATTTAGATCCGAATGTTTTGGGCGATTTAACCACCAAAGTCGATTACGATACGAGTTATACGGGGCAAGCGGGAAAAGCGGACACTGTGGGCTATAAAGTAAGCGTAGACGTTCCGAAATTTGTGGAGATATTTTCCGCTATAGCTCTTGAAAAAGCTACCAAAGAAGACGCGGAAAAAATTAAAATGGCGCAAGAGATCGGAAAAGATTTGCCAAACATTGACTACACCGTTATAGGCGATACGAAAAAACGCGAAGTGACCGGTTTCGTTCTGCCGCTTACGCCGTTTATACAAGGTTCCGGCGCGGCTATCGCGAAAAACGCAAAATTAGACGCTATGACCAAAGCCATAGCGGTGATGATGTTTTCCGGCGCGGAACTTGACATTAAGGGAGTAGGAACCGATTACAACAACGTAAAAGTTGAAAAACTTCCCGACAATATCAAGAAAAGCGCAAAACAAGCCGAAAACAAAAAAGCGAATAAAAAATAACGGAAAAATTATAATAAAAAACGATTGTCAAACATTAAATGACAATCGTTTTTTTATTTGTTCGCCCTCTGCTTTATTGTATGAAGTTGCATAATTTTAATTGACATATTTCTCTCACCGAAATTAAAATATTCCTTATGTTGAAAATTTTTTCAAACAAAATATAAACATTTTTCGTTTTTATGGATATAAAGAAACAGAAAGATCAAGACGAAACAATTATTTCGAAGGGAATGTAGCAAAAAGGAGTGGTTACGATGAAACTAAAAAATGAAAATAAACTTACGGACGATGAGTTGGAGCAGGTTACCGGCGGCGACGCTATAGCAGACGATTCAAGATTTTTGAATGTGCTGCTTCGAGGGCGCGAGGGGCAATGCGGGAGATACGGCTATTGGAAAGCCCTGGATCACTATAAAGAAATAGTAAACGCTTGGGCCTCGGTTGGCGTCGAATTTGAGTGCGACGGAGAGGACTTCTGTTACAGGTATCATATCAACGACAAATCGGTCAGCCAATACGACGCGTGGCTACACGCGGAGCAGGTGGTGGGCAAGCACCTAAAGCGCGCGGATTGGGATTGGTAACGCGAAGGGTAGTATAAAAAGGCGCAGTCGCAAGAATTGGCAAGTCAATTCCTGCGACTGCGCCTTTTTATTATTTGGCGTCAACGGTAGACTTAAAAAATTTTTTCACATACCCCGAAACTTACGAAAAAATAGTCCTGTTGATGCTTTTCGGCATCAACAGGACTATTTTTCTTTTTATGGAATTTGCGCCTTACATTCCCAAAGCGTCCTTTAAGGAATCATACTGGCTGCTGCGGATAATCTTAGTGCCGTTTTCCGCATCGAAGTTTTTCCAGAACTGCTGACGGGTAATAATTTGACCGTTCTTGTCCGTATAGATATTGCCTTTGGCTACGCCGCCATTATCCACATAGCCGCCATAACCCATGCCATGCAATTTGTCCCTTACAGCCGCGCAACCATCGTATTCCTTGGCCAGCAGTCCGCGCTTGTAAAGTTCTACGCTATCAGCCACCGTTTCTACAATCGTACCGCCGGATACCCCCTCCAGATTTTCAACACTTAATTTTTTACTTTCTTTCAACGACATAATTCGTCATCCTTTCTTTCCATTCTTCAGAGTTTTGCAAATTTCCGCCGACGCCCGCAGCGACCACCCAATCCAGTTCATTCTCGTCCAGACGGGTAATTGCCCACTTACGGCTATGTTGCCCTTTAGCAATGTTATCCTTCCTGTGGATAGCAAGCAACTTATTAAGCAAGCGCGTTCGAACGGGATGACAGAGGGAAAAGTCGAAGGCGCTCAGTTCTTGATCTAATGTTTCGTCCCTCACGCTCTATCACCTCTCTTTATTATTTATATCCACGAAGGCAACAAAGTGTTATGGATTTTAGAAAAAAATTTCAAATTTTTTTTGCCAAAAGTTCCCTCAACGCGTCCCTTGCCTGCTTCAAGGCTACCCGAACGGAGCTTGGCGCCATGCCCAACTGTTCGGCTATGTCCGCAGACTTCATATCGAGCCAGTAGGTCATCTCCAATATCTGCCGCTGACGCTGGGGCAGTTTCGTTATGGCATCAATTAGCTCCCTGCTGCGTTCCCTTGTCAATGCCTGCTTCTCTGGCGTTTCCCATTCCGGCGCGGCGGGGTCGAAATTTTCCTCCCATACCGTATGCATGGTCACCGCCTTGCTGCCGTAATGCTTATTCAGGACATTCCGGGCAATGCAAAACAGCCATGTGGAAAAGGCTCCTTTCTCCGGGGCATACTGAGATAAGTGCTGATACATACGGACAAAAGTGATTTCCACCATTTCGTCTGCGAGATGACTGTCATGTGTTTTTTTCAGCAGATATTGATAAACCCTGGGGAAAAAATGTTCGTAAAGCTCCGTAAAAGCCTGTTCATCATGAATAGCTTTTACCGCAAGCTGTCCCCAAGGATCCGTCCGCTTTTTGCCGCTTGTCATAACATTCATATTCATTCAACTCATTCTCCATTTGCGAGACTTTTTTTCGGCTTCTTGGGAATGGCGGTCAGCTTCTAATTTCTTCAATTCTTCTTCCGTGACCTTGATTTCATAAATTTTAGGCTCTTCAACAACAGACGCGGGCGGCGTTTGTTTTTCCGCATTTTCTGCGGCAGCTACTTTTACGGCGAAATCTTTTATTATTTGCCTGTGTTCGGGGGGAAGGGCAATGTAAATTTTCATAATTTCCTTGTCAGCTTCGGTTAAAGTATCGTCATCTAACAGAATTGATAAATCGTTTGCCGGAGTGTCGTTCATCTCGCCGTTGCCGAATTTAAGCCAATCGTATGAAATATGAAGTTTTGCAGCCATAAGCTGAAGGAATACGTCATTTGGAAGGACTCGACCCATTTCATACGCTTCTATCGTATATCTTGTAGAACCTAAAAAAACCGCTAATGCGTCACGACTTTTATATCCCGCATCTTTGCGGGCTTTTTTTATGCGGTCTTTAAGTTCCATGAATATCAACTCCTTATTCATATTATAACATAAAAATTCCGCTTGTAAACAAAAAACATTTCTGTAAAACCGTTGATAAGCGTAAAGATTGTTATATAATCCGTTTAAAAACAAAAAATAAAAAAATTTTGCAATGTAGAGAAAATTTAAGTCGACAATAAATTATTTCTATTGTGTCCTATGGGGACACCACTTCTTTAAAAAATTTTGGTATTATAACCTATAAAAAACAAGAAGGTGATTCGTTGTGGCAATGACGCTTAATAATGACAGCGGAGTTAATGTCGGGCTTGGAACGCTCAACAAAAACATAGCAAAAGTTGGGTCAGATTTAAGAAAAATAGCGAGCGGTCAAAGAATAAACGGCGCGGGAGACGGTGCTTCCGAATTTGCCATTGGCAGGAAGATGCGCGTTTTGACTCGCGCGCTCGGTCAAGACATCGAAAACAGCAAAAAGGGAATAGATTTAGTAAATACGGCGGAGCGCGGCATTAACGACATTGTGGACGAGCTTAGAAATTTAAAACGAATGGCTTTAGATTCCGCCAACGATCACAATACCGACCTTGACCGCGCTACAATTCAAAAAGAATTTTCAAGCCGTATGGAAGAAATCGACGACATTGCCACTACGACAAATTATAACGGTATATATCTCTTGGACGGGCGTTGGAATTATCACACCTATGTCGAGTACAAACCCTGCGCCTGCAAAACCACAAACACGGACGGTTGCGGTTGCAGTACCAAAAAGACCGATACAAAGAGCGCAAACGCCAATCAGAATATTGTGTTAAATATGGCATCGCCAAACAATTTTGTATTAAATTCAAATTTAAATAAGCCGCTCCCAACAGCGTCAAACGCAAAAAATACAACAAACGATATTTCTTTGGCGTTAAATTCCCTATCAAGCGCACCGGTTAAGCTTATGGGGGCAGGTAGTAATAATATTAAACTGGGTGCGGGAAATTCTACCATGCCTGTGTTAAAGCCTGATATTTCTAATATAACAGAAAATAAAGTTAAAGGGATTTTTCCGTCTTTTCCTAGCGATAAAGCCAAATTGTACCCCAATAACGGATATATATATGGATATAAACCAGATTATACTACAGCAAAGACAATCCCTTGGGGAAAACCTCTGACGAAACTACCTATAAGCGTAAATAACGGACATTATGAGCCGCCTTTATATTCTCCTATGCCAGTTGGAAGTTCTACCGTTTATGTAGAAAATGTGACCAGCGCTACTACTCCGGCAGATTTAGATACCAGTAAAACTTATTATGTTAAAAAGAGTGATGGTAATTACGTTCCGGTTGAAATTACAAAACATGAAGACGATGTTATGGCCGTAAGCGTAACAGGCGAAAGTCTTGCCGACGATGTGAAGGGCTATATAACAGATTTTACTCTCGCCAATGCCACATTGAATGGAAATCCATTGAACCTTCCTACAGATTTGAATAATCAAAGCATATCGATTTTATGTCAAGGTTGTGATCAATTTATTAGTATAAAATTAGAAACCAATCGTCCGGCAGGCACAGGCGTTCTTTTCACGCCGGAGTCTGGTTCTGGACGATATTATGAGGATTCGAAAGTTTATGTTGTAGGCATTGGTAAAGACGCAACGACAGAGGAAGAAATTCTTGCTAATATGTTTAAGGGAATACAAAATGCGAAAGGAATAAATGATCCTTTCGCAAACGAAGTTATGCTAGATGAAGACAGTCACGAAGTAAAATTATATTGCGATCCCAATACGGGTAAGTATAGTTTTATAAAACCTGGATTTATATATAATTCTAGTAGTGGTCCTATACTTTTAGCACCTCCTGCCCCAATCTTTTACAACGGCGGCATAGGCGAACTTTCGGGCGGAGGCGAAGAAGAATACGGCGTTGACGATACAACTCCGGGAGGTGAAGACACCACTCCCGGCGGACAGGATACGACCCCAGGCGGGGACGATACTGTTCCCGGCGGTGATGACACCACACCTGGCGGACAAGACACAACCCCCGGAGGCGAAGACACCACACCCGGCGGACAGGATACAACCCCGGGCGGGGACGATACTGTTCCCAGTACCGACACCACTCCCGGAGGTGAAGACACAGTACCGGGAGGCGATACAGTCCCCGGCGGCGACACAGTGCCGAGTATTCGCGCCGAGTGCGAATGTTTGCCGGAGATGATTGAGCGGTTTGAAGGCAATCCTCTTGTTATCCACACAGGTCCTAAAGCAAACCAGCGACTTTATGTTTACATAAAGTGTATGAAAAGCGAAGCAATGGGGTTAAAGGGTATCGGCGTTGAAACAAGGGAAAAAGCCCTAGACTCTCTCGATAAACTTGATTTCGCCTTGGAATACGCACTTAACGAAGCGACGCAAATGGGCGCGTATCAAATGCGGCTTAATCAAACAGTAGAAAATCTTACCGTTCGCCACGAAAACACCATAGCGTCCGAAAGTGTGATAACAGACGCGGATATGGCGAAAGAAGTGACAAGTTATGCCAAGCATAATATATTGGCGCAATCTGCGCAAGCTATGCTCGCTCAAGCCAATCAAAAACGAGAGAGTATATTATCCCTGTTACAATGACGCATGGCATGGAGGCGTATTTTATTGATTTATATCTGTCGAAGCAATATACAAAAACATTTGCAGGTGATGATATTACACCTGTAACCAACTAGTCAATGGAGGTAAATATTTATGAAGAAAAAGATTGCACACATAATTTCATGCGTTTTATTGTCTATGCTGGTAGCATCCGTATGTTACGCATGGTCTGCAAATTGGAAGTGTACAAAATGCGGTACGACAACCTCAACTACAAACTGCGAGCCACCGTCTTACTGGCAGTGTTCGAAAGGCGGCGGACATACTTGGCAAATGACTAAACGCTGGTAAAAAAGAACAGAATTGCTTCGACAGATATATAATAAAAATCATTGGAGAATTGAAGAAAAAGAAATGGAAGGAATCAGTATTATGAGCAGAATATTAGAAAACATGAGTTTTTTTGCTGTAGTAAGCGTCATAGCGACAACGGCAATCTGTCTTTGGTTATACAGGGAATACATTTCAAAAACTCCACCTGTCGAAGGACAATCATACGAATTCTTATCACAGCCTTGGCTACTAGCTTTTTTTATGGAAGAACTTGTCGCCCAATCACTCGTTGCAAATTATATGAGCGCAGGGGATGCTGTATTGAATATTATCACCAATGTTGTATTTAACATAATATTGTTTTTTGTTTGTTATGGCGTACTTGGTGCTGTCGGTGTAAGCAAAGAAAATAACCATGACCGCATCAATAAATCCTTTAAAGGCATGGTTATTGTATCATGGATATTGGTTTTTTTACTGTAATTATATACTTGAGGAACAGTTTCTTTCACCCAAGCATCTGTTTTTCTCCCACTTGAGACAGAAGTATATTCGTTTCACTCACAGAAAGACCTTTCTGTATCGCCGATATGATGACGGAATCCCATGGATTCCTCGGATAGAGTATTCCCAGTCCGGCATAACGAAGCAATTTTTGCGTTTCGGACAGGTCAAGATGCATGGCCAGAGCAATGGAAAGCAGCTTTGTTCTGGACGGGTTCTTCTTTGCTCCGGAAAAGATATGGTAGCCATAGATTCGCTCTAAAAGAGCGTCTTTCACCACCTGATGCCTTTCCAGTTTCTTCTCCTTCAAAATCTGCCCCAGATATTCATGCAGCGGCAGACGGAATTCCTTTTTGTTCCGCGCGAGGAACCGGTGGATGTCCTCGTCCTCTTTCAGTTCGGAAAACAGTTCCTCAGTATCCTTCTCGTGCAAACTTGTCCCTCCCCACGCTTTATGATAGAATCATTATAGTGGATTTCGGACAGAAAGGCAAGAGTACAATGGAACTGTGGGAGCAATATCTTGGCAGCAGCTATGAGATGGTGGACATCCTGAAGGATTCCGAGAATGGCCTAGTGGCGCTCATCTATGACAAAATCGGCAGGCGGGTCTGTGTCTTGAAGCAGAGGGATGCGCGTTCCAAGGGCATATACGAAATGCTCAAAGAGATGGACAATCCCTATGTCCCTGCTATCTATCGCCTGATAGAGCAAGATGGGAAGCTGCTGGTCATTGAAGAGTATATTGACGGCAGGACGCTGGCAGATATTCTGCGCTATGACGGGATGCTGAATGAGAGAACTGCGCTCCACATTCTGAAAGAAATTTGCGAATGCCTGCGCCACTTCCATAAGCGGAATGTCGTTCACAGGGATATCAAGCCCTCCAATATCATCCTCGCAAAGAATTATGAGGTGAAGCTCATCGACTTCGGAATTGCCCGCGTCACTCGTCCCTCCGAGGAATCGGACACGGAATTTTTAGGAACGAAGGGCTACGCTCCGCCGGAGCAGTACGGTTTTGGCCAGACCGATGCAAGAAGCGATATCTATTCTCTAGGCATCACCATCAGGAGGATATTGGGGGAGGACTATCACGGCAGTCTGATGCCTATCCTTCGAAAATGCGCCGCGCTTGATCCGGATGGGCGTTATTCGTCCGTGGATGAGCTTTTGCAGGATGTGGAACGTCAGCAAGGGAGAAAGAAGCTTCAGCGTTGGATTTTGGCAATCGTGACAGCTTTTCTTCTGGCGGCGACTGCCTTGCACACAATTCAGGAGCCAAAGCAGGATAGGGATGTTGACGCGGCAGACGCTTTTGTTATGAAGGACGCGCCCTCTCCGGCAGCGAGTCCGGATACAGTTTCAAGCCCTCCGCCACAAACACAGCAGGAGCCGTCCCAGACAATAGAGATACCCGCGCCAGCCATGGAGGAAGAGATTCCCGCGGATGTGTCCGCCCTGCGCACGGAAAAGGCAGCCCCTCTGCAAAAGTGGAAATATCCTTCTCTTAATCGGGAACAGTGCACATTTTCCCTAAACGGAGCGCCTTGCGGTACGGGAATTCCCGTTTCCGCTTCTGTCTGGAAGGGATGGGAAAGAGAAGGAGATATGGTTCGTATCCCTTCCGATTGGAATATGACGCTTCATATCGACAACAGGAGCGCCTCGGATTTTGTGAGTCCGGTTTTGGAGATAACATATCGTGGCGCCGAGCGCCAAAGCCAAACACTTTCAGCAGCTACCATCCCTTCGGGAGGGTCGGCAGATTTCAATATCCCGCTGGGCGACTGCCCGGTTTCCGGCAAGCTCTTCTGGCTGGGTGTCCGTTTGAGGGATGCAAAAGGCGCATCCTTCTATTGGGAATTTCAGTTCTATCTGGAATGAGCGTGGCTGAATCATTCTTCCTGCCGACAGAGGCAATCCACAGCAAAAAACGGTGGGGCTTGGCACAATGGTCAAGCCCTCGTTTTATATATCCCTTGAAGTTGCTCACTGATGTAGTAATTAGGTATATGCCAAGGACTACCGACAATATCTTTATACATATTTAAAGCCTTTCCAATTTATCGCGTTCCTATTTAGGAAACTTTGTTACGAGAATAGGAAAGTATGAGCAAGCGAGAAATCTGATTTTATGCGATAATAGAACAATAGATTTTTTCGTATAACGGCAGGTGACGATAATATGGATATAAGCAAAAAAATTCTGTTTAAACAGATAGGCGCGAAAATCGCTTATTATCGCACCCTGCGTAATATGACACAAAGAGACTTGGCGAAAAGAGCCAATATCAGCCGCAGCGCGCTAAGTCGTATTGAATGTGGCAAATACAACGACAATGTTTCAGTTTCCTTATTATTCGACATTGCCGATGGACTTAGAATAGACACCGCTCTTTTAATGACGTTTAACGAAACCGAAAAACAAATGTGGTGGCAAGAAATTCAATCGGAATCCGATGATGAAATTATGGAAGATGATAAGCATAACGAGGAAGAGGAACCGTCAGATGACAGCAAGCAATGACACTATTTCAGAAACGAGACAGTTATTGCTTGTTAATCAAAAATCGAGGCATTCATGTTAGCGTATGCCTCGATTTTTACAAGGCGCAAACCTTTATTGCACCGAATCCACAGAGCTGAAAATTTCCTTGCATAGTGTTCTCGCAGGACACCAATTTTTGAAACATTTCTGCTATTATAAAGAGATAGACTTCAACTGGAGGAAAAATGATATGCAGTTAGTGGACATCAAACACAGTCGCGTTACAAAATGCGCATTCTGTCGATATTGGTACGACCCTACCAATTCCGCTCTTATCGCCAAAAATCCAGCGGCGGGATTCTGGGAGTACGACCAGCAGATGAGGAAACGCTACTCAATGATGAACGCAGAGACGGCAGGATGCCAAACTTGCGGGAAGTTTGAAATGAAGATGCTATGAAATGAGGGGGATTTGCTATGGCAACACCAAGTTCAGGAGTCAGCAAAAGAAAAGAATGGATGTGCACCCATTGCGGCAAGAAAGAAATACGATTCGTTTCCGCAGGCAGACCTCAGCCGGGCAAATGCCCCCGTAAAAACGGCGATAAGCCTCACACTTGGGTGGTTAATCGCACAATGTGAAATTTCAAAGGACGGTGAAATTATGGGGATAGGCAAGCGAATTGACGAAAAAGAGCAAGAAAAGTCCGAAAATAAAGAAGAAAATAAACAAAAAGAAAATGAAGTTTTTGTTCCCGAAGAACCTAAGTTTAGTTTTGACGATATTATCTTGCCACAATCGGTAAGAGAACAAATCTTAAACGCTGCGGATTACGCTAAAAACAGCAAAATTGTTTTTGAAGACTGGGGTCTTGAAGAAACCCACAAATATTCAAAAAGAATCGGCATAAATCTTTACGGCGAATCCGGCACGGGGAAAACTATGGCGGCTCACGCTATAGCAAAACATCTTGGAAGAAAGATTTTAGCCGTTAATTATGCGGATATTGAGTCGAAATATGTAGGCGAAACACCGAAAAACATTCGCAAAGCTTTTGAGGCGGGCAAAGCAACGGGAAGCATTATTTTCTTTGATGAAGCGGACGCAATACTCTCTCGTAGGGTAACGAATATGTCAAACGCTACCGATGTAAGCGTCAATCAGACCCGTTCGGTTATGCTTATGCTTATGAACGAGTATCAAGACTTTATAATCTTTGCCACCAACTTTATTTCAAACTTCGATCCGGCTTTTATGCGTCGAATTTCCGTTCATGTAAAATTTGAACTGCCGGATGAAACTTGCCGCGAATTACTTTGGAAAAAATATATTCCGAAAAAAATGCCCACAGATTTAGACCCTCTCAAAATTGCAAAGAAATATGACGGGATTTCAGGCAGCGACATCTCAAACGCTGTATTAAACGCAGCTTTTCGGGCGGCTCGTCAAAAAGATAACTTAGTTAAGCAAGAATATTTCTTTGACGCCGTGGAGGATATTCTAAAAAGCAAGCGAGCCAACACGATCGGTCAAGTGACCGTAACGGAGCGTCCCGTCAGCGAAGAGTATGCTAAGGCGCAAATTGCGAAGATTAATGAAAGAGGCGATGCGATGTGAAATTGCCAAACATTTGGGAAAAAAATAAAATTGACGATTGGAAAGATATTGTTTCATGGGTTAAAGATTATAATGCAACACTTTCCGAAAATTTAAAAGGCGTTATGCACGCAACAGCCTATTTTCTGCGCAAAGAATCCAACGATACGGTTACACTTTGCCATAAGCTTTATTATAGTGAAAGTAATCAATGGCTTGAACACATCACGATTAAGACTTTTGCCTTTAATCTTTTGCCGGAATGGGCAAAAGGTAAGGTAACTGAGGCGGAAGTGACAGAAGTTAATGTAACAGAAGAAATTGAGGCTGAATTGTAGATCGCTTTGACGAAGTAATTAAAGTTGAAGCTGATTTTAGTGCAGGAATAATTGACGATCATGAACGAAAAGTAAGGCTTTTTGAACTTGACGTTGCGTATTAACAAAAGGAGGAGATTTTATGATTACAACATTAATTTTAGGGTTAATTGCAGTCACGGGCGCAGTTGCAATAGCTAAACATTGGCCTGAAATAATTGATTGGCTCACAAAATATGTTAAAGAGTTGCTGCAAATATTTTTAGATGTGGCGCAAACTATTATGCATGCAGGGATGGCATTGGCAAAAACGCTCGCCGACGGTTTCACGGAGATAATCCATAAAGAATATTATCAAGAGGGCGAGCAATGGATGGAACAAGTCACAAGAAGAAAAATTGATAAAAGTCAAATGCCGCCTTATATTAAACAAAAATTAGGTCTTAGCGAGGCTGGAACCGAAGTTAATATTACTTCAGATATTGAGCGCGAATTAAAGCTTCAAAATATAGGTTAAAATCTTTATACTTGGAGGTTATAGTTATGGAAATTGAAAAAAAAATAAATAATGCAAATAATATTTCTCAAGGTTTAAGTGAAATAATACAAGGTGTTATTGATTTTATTGGGGGATTATTTAATAAAACAGTTAATCCCGTAACATTGGATGAATTTGTCGGTAAATTTTCGGCAAAATCTGATGAAATTGTCTTGGAAGAAATTCAAAAAGGAAACAAATTTCTCGGTGGAAGATTTTTCGTAACATTGCAAGATGAAAGGCATTTTCAATGTTCTTTTGAAATGTTTTTTGAGACCAAAGATAAAGAATATATAAAGTTAGAAGGAGAAAAAAAGAATATTCAGCTTAGATATATTGTAGAAAATGATATATTGGACTTAAAACAGCAAAAATCTATTGCTTTTGAAATAGAAGAACCCAAAAATTTAAATAATTCGTGTGAAAACAATATTAAAAATTCAGATTATTATAGTGACGAAGTTAAAGGTCAAAATAACGTAGAGCAAACAAATGACTATAAACCTAAAAACGACAAAATACCAAATATTCTAAAAGAAAACAATACAGAAAACAATGAAGATAAAAAAGTAACTATATCACATAAGGACGGAGAAAGTTTGCTTGAAGAATTGTTAAATAATATTGAAAAAGATAAAAAATAAGTATTTATTGCAGAGAAAGCCATTGCGGCTTTCTCTGCAATAAATACATTGAATAATTCAAACAAACGGGGTGAAAAAAATGGCTAACGAAGAAACCATCAAAGAGGTGCCGAGAGCAATTTCAGCCGATCAAATTCCAGCGTTTGCGCGTCAGAAAGCAATTCAAAATGCGCAAAATAATATGCAAACATCAAATATTGGGCAATCTCCAGTTAATAAAGAAATGCAAAATAGCGAACAAAAATTTAACTGGGAACAATTTATAAAAAATCAATTTGATTTTGAAATAGCTGAACCATTTTTAAATCAATATATGTCCTTACGCAGAAAAGAAGGTTATGATACAAGCCTTTTATATAAGGAACTTTTTACAGCCTTTACTCAGGGTAAAGGCGATATAAAACAAAATCCTAAATTCAGGGATTATATAGTAAATTACATAGTCACCATACATAATATGAATTTAATGACGGAAGTTGCATCATATTATGAAAAAAATAAACTTATTGAAAAAGTACCTTCATTATTTTATAAAATTTATGAAATATATTATTGGGGTCAAGGCGTTACTGTCGATTTGGAAAAAGCCGCGAAATATTTACAAGAATCGCTTGAAGGAAATAACACCGAAGAAAACCGCTCAAAATTAAGGGAAATTTACGCAAAACTTTCAAAGGAAGATACTGAGAAAAAGCAAACGGAAGCGGCTTATGAAAGAGCCGTAAAAGAAAAAATTAAAGGTGCGGCGACGGATTATGCAAACTATTTAATGGAGCATAAACAGAGCAAAAAAGCAATCCCGTATTTCGTAACGGACGGCGAATATAAACTCGCTTATTACGCCATAAATATAAAAAATTTTTCAAGTATTCAAAACGGAGTAAAAGCATTTAATGACGCGCCTTCAACGGACGATTTTAAAAAATCTCTGCAGCTTATGCAAAACCGTTTCGACGATTTAAAAACCATATTGTTTGCAAAAGAGCCTGCAAGTTATTCAGGCATTTTATGGCGTTACATTATTTTTAGCGTACTCTATATTCCGTATCATACGTTCAGACTAAGTCAAATTGCGTTTATTTTAGCGATTTTGGCTGTAATAGGAACCTCCGCCGGTCTTGGCGCAACTTCCGGATTAAGCGCGGAGGAAATAGGTATAATATCTGTTTTATTGATACTATTATGGGGAATAATTTTATTTTGCGTGGATTTATGGAGAAGATACAAATTTAATAATGCTGAAGATTTATATAAACGCATAGTTTTCCATCCGCAATTAGAATCGCGTAAAGAACTTTTTGATACGGAAATAAAAAAACAAAAGGCAAGCTCCCAAAAAGCAGCATTTATTGGCGGCATTATTGCAACTATTTTAATGGGATTAGGTATTCAATATATTATTGGCAATTTAAACAAAAATAACGCAGAAGATAAAACTGTCGCCGTTGTCGATAATTCCACAAAGCAAACCGAATCAACAATTCAAACTCAATCTGATTTAAATACGGAAAAAGATACTTCAAACAAATCACAAGATGTAAAAACACCGCCCAAGGTAACTATGGAAAAATTTGACAAGGACGGTTATCAATTCACATATCCTTCAACCGCAAAAGTTGAACTAAAAAAAAGCGACTCAACCTATAAACAATATCGTATAACATTATCAGATGGCGTGTTTATTTTTGTTGATAGATTTAAATTATATATAAAAGATCCCGAGTATTGGCTAAAGGATAGACGAAAAAATTTAAAAGAAAGTAGTGGTGATAGAGCAGATTATAGTTTGGAAATTTTAGGAAATAATACGTTTGTTTTAAAGGCTGAGTATCATGGTTCATCTCCTCGTTTGTCAGAATTATATTATAAATTTAATTACAAAAATAAAGAAGATTATTTATGTGATTATATTGAAATATCAAGACCTAAAAATATCTCCGCAGAAATGCAAGAACAAATTGATATGGTTAAAAACAGTGTACGGTTTGAAAAATAAACATAAATCAATTTTTAAAGGAGGATTTTTATGCCGATAGGAAGCCGCGCCGTGCAAGATAATTCAAACCCTATTCAGGACGTAGTACAAAGCGTACTGGGTTTTATCGACGGTATCTTTAGCACTGAAACTACATTGGAAGAATTTGTAAAAAAATCTACCTTAGAGCTCAACAACAAGATTTTGCAAGAACGAGAAAATGGCAATACTTATGTAGCCGGAAGACTGCAACTTCAATGCGAGAGCGATACTAATTTTACATACGCTTTTTTTATGTATTTTAAAACGCCAAGCGACGAATGGAAAGAAATAAAAGGTCAAAGCAAATCTCTATCTTTGAATTCCTTTACTGTGGCGGCTCAAACAGAGTTAATGAGTAAGCGTGAGTTGGTTTATGAAATCGACGCGCCCATTGCAAATTCAAATAAATTCGTTAATGTTCAGGAATCATCGGACACGATTGCGCCTACGCTAAATAACAAAGATACAAGCGAAAACTCACAGGAAAACGTTAATCAAAAAATCGAAGAAGATGATACGCCGGAACCTTTTATCGAAGAAAACATGATAAACATTCAACAAGAACTTGAAACTTGTAAAGAATACGCTAAAGAAGGACTTAAAGCCGTTCAAAAAAGCTATGATAATTTGAAATCGGCTTTAAGCGAAGTGCGACAAAAGTTACAAGACGCTAATCGTCAGCAAAATCAATGGTGGCGTTTAAAGGACGAAAAACAGTTTAATAAGCAATTAAAAGAGATGGAAAACACCGAGTGGGAAATAAAAGAGCAAGTAGGCGCAAATATTCGCGATTTAAAAAAACGTCAAGAAGCGTTTACCATTGTTTTGTACGGAAGAACAATGGCGGGAAAATCCACGCTTATGGAGATTTTAACCCACGGCAACGGCGCATCTATCGGCAAAGGCTCTCAACGCACTACTTTAGACGTTAGAGCTTATACATGGAACGGATTAAAAATATACGACGTTCCCGGTATCGGTTCTTTCGGCGGAAATGTAGACGACAGATTGGCATTAGAAGCCGCAAAGTCCGCCGATATGGCTCTGTTTTTAATAACGGACGACGCGCCGCAACCAATAGAAGCAGAACGTTTAGCCGAATTAAAAAGTTTGGGTAAACCCATTCTCGGTATTGTAAATGTAAAACAAACGTTAACCCCCGATTCGAAAAGCGCGAAAAGAAAAGTGGACGTAAAGAAACTTTCTAACAAGATGAACGATAATTCAAGACTTGAAGAGATAGTTAAGCAATTTAAAGAATTTGCTCAAAAATCCAATCAAGATTTTTCCGATATAGAATTTGTATACGCTCATCTTCAAGCAGCGTATTATTCGCAGCCGGAAAGAGAAAACGATGGTAGACTGTATCGGCTAAGTAATTTTTCAGCCGTTGAGCAATTTATTTTGGACAAAGTGCGTCAAGACGGCGGATTTATGTGTTATAAAAATTATATGAACAGCGCGGCTCTTCCTATGCAACACGCTGTCGCTATGCTTTACAAACACAGTTCCGAAAGTTTGACAGCGTATCTTGCCTATAATGAAAAAATAGAGAACCTTGACAAATGGAGAGAAAAATTTCTTGGCGATGCGCAGAAAAAATACGACGGTTTTATGGAAAACCTAATAAGTCAGCTTAATACCGAAGTTAATTATGTAGTTAATAATTTTTATGATTCGGAATATGCTGGAGAAAGATGGAAAGAGCGTGTAGATTCTCTAAACATAAATCATCAGTGTCAAATCTTTATAAACAGAATTGGAGAGGACGCTACGAGAAAAATGCGTTCCTTAAGCGATGAATTAACGAATGATTTGAGATATTCCGGCGTGCCTTTTAATATTCAGAGCATTCCAATGCCCGATATTACGGACTGGCAAGGCGGCATGATGATAGCGGCTCCCTTATTGGCGTTTACTCCCGTAGGCTGGGTAGGCGCGGCTATTTTCGGTATAGGTTCGTGGCTGTTTGGCGATAGCAAAGAGGAAAAAATACGAAAAGCCAAGCAAGAACTTAGAGGCAAGTTAGAGGAATCTCGCGATGAGATTTTGGGAAATATTGGAGATAAGGTTCTTGAAATCGTTAATGATGAAATTTTCCACAATCAAATAGCCGGATTTTCCGACACGCTTTACGATATGAAAGAAATGATAGCTCGCTTGGCATACGAACAAAACAATGTTGCGGATACAATTAACGAGCAGTATAGAGATTTAAATTATGACTTGTTTTGGGAAGCGATAAATTATTTAGATATTGCTCAACCTGAAAAAGTCTATACGGCAAGAATTGTAGGGCAAGAAATGTTAGCGTTCACAACAACCGAACTTATCCAAGGGCAAATACAAACTCTTTCAAAATTGCTAAATGAGAAAATTTCCATTCATACAGTCAAAGACGAAGAATATTGGGATGGCATTTGGACTACGATCGAAGACGATATTTCGGGAGAAGGTGTGTATACTGCCGAAATGGAACGCGATTGGGGAAAAATAATGATTGTGCATATCCCAAAAGAAAATAATATTATCGATGAACACATACAAATGATAGAGCAAATTTTTGAATCGCCTATTGTTAGGGTATAGGGGGCAGAGTTATGGCAGATTTCAAATTAGACGGCTATGTTCAATATGGAAGCAAACTTTTGCAAAAAACACGAGATACTTTTGCAAAATATAAAAGCCTTGAAATTCCTTCTCTTGACGTGAATTTACTTCCCACAAGTATGTACGAGGGCGATAACGCTATAAAATTGGTATTTGTGGGGCAATACAGCGCGGGAAAGTCCAGCATTATAAAAATGCTCTCCGGCATTGATACCGAAATCGGCGCGGGGATTAAAACTCAAGAAGCTCATTCTTACAAGTGGAACAATCTTGAAATCGTAGATACTCCCGGTATTCACACGGAACTTCGTCCGGATCATGATGAAAAGACTTACTACCAAATTGATCACGCCGCTTTGCTTATTTTCGTAGTTACCAATGAAGGTTTTGACGATCGTATGGGAAATCATTTCAGAAAATTGGCGATTGAGCAAAAACGCGCAAAAAATATGGTGCTTGTGGTAAACAAAATGGATCGCTCCATGCTTGGCAACGTCCCGGAGCAACAAAAAATAATCGCCGATGATATGTTAAAAGTAATCGAGCCATATAAACCGGAAGATTTATATTTATCCTTCCTTGATACCGATTCATATTTTGAATGGCAAAAAGAGACGGACAAAGAGATGAAGGATATATATTTTGAACAAAGCGGATATGAACCTTTTGTTCAAAATCTTAATTCTTTCGTAAAGAGCAGAGGCGTATTGTCTAAAGTGCAAGCGCCGTTGGAAACGCTAAAAAGCGCGATAACAAACGTTATAGGCGTGTCGAACAACACTAGCGCGGATGCGGATATTGAAGCGTTAGAAGAAGTTTATCGCAGGAAAGGTCAAGCCTTACTCGATGGTAAAAGACGAACGCGATACGAAATTGAAGCGCTTGCGGAACAATGCGCGCAAAAGATAAAGGAAGAAGGTTCAAATGTTGCAAACATTATAGAACCGGGCGTTACCGAAGAAACGGTCAAAAACAGATTACAAGCGGCGCAAGATCAGACTGAAATTTATATCCGCTGTTGTGAAGACAGTATGATTAACAGACTCTCGGAAATTTGCGAAGAAGTAAATGAAGAGTTAATGACAATAGACCGCTCTAATTTTACAATGAATGTGGCGGCAAATTTAAATTCCAGAATGCCTATGACTTTGCCTGAAAAAAATGTACCCTCTACATTTCAAAACCAAAGCACGATAGGAATTGAAAAAGCGGTCGGTATGGTAAAAATGGGCGCAAAAGGAGCAGCAGGAATCGCGCTTGATATTCCTATGCTCGGAAATATTAAAGCTGCCGGAATGGTCAAGGAAGTCGGACATTTTTTTGGTTATAAATTTGCGCCGTGGGGAGCTGTAAATGTTGTAAAAGGATTTGCCAATGTTTTGGGTTGGATAGGCATTGCTTATACGGCGTATCAGATATTAAACAAAGTTCTTGGCAATGACAAGGAAAAAGAAATGCGCGATAATATATTAAAAGCGCAAAATCAAATAAGAAACGATTTTTCGCGAGTTGCGGAAGATGTAAGAACTAACATCATAAAAGCGGCAAACGATAAAATGGAAGAATTGACAGGTTCGGTAATGCGAGAAGCCACCTTAAAAATTAAAGAATTTCAAGATAAAAAATCAAAGCTAATAGAAATGGATCGAGATTTACGCGGCATTTTAAGCGAGGTCGATACGCTTATGGACGAAGTGCAAAAATCGGCGATAGCGTAGAATGTGAAGGGATTATGTTACTATCCCCTCTAACAATACTCGGTGGAGTTATTTCTAACAAGGAGCGTTCGCATGAAATTTGAAGACACATTTAACGAGCTTGAAAATAAAATGAACAAAATAGGAAAACTCTTAGACGAGAGCATCGAAGCCTCAAAAGAGGGCAATCGTTTTAAAGCTCACGGTATCGCTATAGACGCTGAAAAAGTCGCTAAGGAGTTTGAGGATTTAGTTTACTCTATCGAGGACGACGATATTGAGGAATTTGCACAATCCGCAGACGTTGCCGAACACGAGGATATGATTTCATTTTTAAGAAAGCGCGCAGAAATTCTGCCAAAATTGGTGGAAGAATACGCTACACTTTCAAATGGCGAGGACGAACTCACGGCTTACAGAAAATTAATAGAAATTATTCAGCTTGGGTCGGATATTGCCCATGTTATGGAAAGAAATTATGATTAAAAATTTTTTAACTTTAACATTTTTAACTTTAGTCCTTATAATATTTTCTAATTCTTCTAATACCTCGTTTGCTAACTATCCTACACATTTAAACGGCGATAAAAATTATATTTTGGTTGACGGACACATGGGAGTGGCATGGTATGTGGATCGATCGTCATTGGCTGTGCAGAGCTACAATCCACCAAGCTATATCATTGCGGTGAACGTGATTTCTGCGCAGAGCGCCATAGATGATGTACAGGATTTCTATAATGGCGGAGAAGGCGTTGCCATTGGAATCAAAACGTACCGCTTTTCATACGACTGGAATAGTCGGAGCATGTATGTTGACGGCGGCTCCCAAGGATGGGAATATTTGAATCCATGGGGATGCTGGGCAGAAACCGGAATCCGTATGCCGGCGGGGGAAATGGCATTTGCCTTGGCATACGGGCTTAGGTTCTATGGTGAATTTGTAAAAGAGTCATACGATGGAACGATGTATCATCCCTTCGATAACGATTTCTATGAGTCGATTTGAGCATACCGAGCGTAAACCTTGACGATTTTAATGATATACTATATACTAGAGTGAGGATATATCGTACATTCATTGTAAGAAATACAGGACTGTGAGAAAAAGAGGAATTTTAATTTTAGAAAAAAACAAGAAAAACAGATAATTCCGTCTTGCCTCTAATCAATTATAGAATTCCAATGTATATTGCTTGTACCGAAACTACCGATAAAGCAGTTTTAGATTTTGCTCGAAAGTGCGCTGAGCAAGCATTAAAATTAGGACACAAAAAGCTTCTAAAATATTTGAATTTATAGAAGATCGAGATACTGTGATTTAATCAGTTAAAACAGTGTATGGAACATTCAAATCTGAATCAATTGATATATCGACTGATAGTTTTCATAATCGGAATTTTGATGGTAATATTGTGGAAAATAATGAAAATGGGGAGTGTATAATAAAATGCCATTATCCAATCGTATATATTAGCCGATGGAGTAGAACGCCGTCAACGCAATATCGTTTTGGAAAAAATAATAGTTTATGAGAACGAGGTTGAGGTAATTCTTAACCTCGTTCCTTTATTTTATAGGCACGATTTTACCAATCGCAGCATAAAAATTCATCGCGACGATTTAAAGAATCATAGACGATATTTACATTAAACTTTCAGAATTAGTTGCAATATATATTTGCTGTACCCTTCAAATAGGCACAAAAAAAGCGCGAATACATCGCGCTTGTGTGGCTACTAATGGTGGAGACGAAGGGGATTGAACCCTCGACCCCCAGATTGCGAACCTGGTGCTCTCCCAGCTGAGCTACGTCCCCATAAGACTTGATTAGTATACAGTATTTATAAATTATTGTCAATAGGCAAATTTTACAATTTATCTAAAATTGTAACGAAAATATTTAAAAATTTTCTTATTTTATTTTGCTGTTTCAATTAGTTTATGATACAATTACAAAGCTACGGTCTCTTTCTTTTTCATTATCTCATCGGGAAATGTCAAGCGTTAAGAAGAAAGAAAAAATTATTTTGGAGAGAGTGAAAGTTATGCCTTTAGTGTCGGTTTTAATGCCTGTATATAACGGAGAGAAGTTTTTAAAAGAAGCAACTAAAAGCGTTTTGCATCAAAGTTTCGGCGATTTTGAATTCATAATAATAAACGACGGATCAAAAGATAGCACCGAAGAAATAATTGAGGATTTTGCAAAAAAAGACAATCGAATAGTTTACGAAAAAAATGAAAAGAATATGGGCATTTCTTACACTCTAAACAAAGGTATGCGATTAGCCAACGGGAAATATATCGCAAGAATGGACGCGGACGATATATCGGAGCCCGAGAGACTTGAAAAACAATTTGAATATATGGAAAATAATCCAAACTGCGGAGTTTTAGGCACGAATTACGTTTCTTTTTACGAAGACACCAAAGAAACTTTTAACATCGTAAAGCCCGAAAACGACCGCGAGATAAAGTTATGCGGGCTGTTTGACCGCGAGTTTTGCCACCCTGCGGTGATGATGAGAACAGACGTGTTTAGGGAAAACGGATTGGAATATAATCCGGAATATAACGGAGCGGAAGATTTCGAGCTTTGGAAAAGAGCAAAGCGTTTTACGGAATTTCACAATTTGCAGGATTTTTTGTTGCGCGTTAGAATAAACGAGGAAAACCTATCCGAACATCAAAAAACCAAACGCGCGCTTCTGGTAAACAACGTTATCAACTCCTCGCTTAAAGAAATACTGAACGAAGATTTTTACGTGCCTATCTTTACCAAACTTTCCTTTGCTTTGCCGGAATTAAAAGAAAGTTTCAACGAACTCGGAGAAATACCCCTTATGGAGTTAAAAGATGATTGCCCGTTTACGAGGAAAGAATTATGTTTTGCCTGCTCGGAGTATATGAATAAACTGCTGAAAAAAATAATGTTAAAAAACGATTACTTGAATGAAACTCCAACAGACACCGCTGTTCTTATGAATAAATTGCTAAAAGTCATAAATTCAAACGCGGAGCGTTCAAATGAAGACGCATCAAATATTTCCTCCGCCGACGCAAAATTAAATTCGGATAATTTCAGAAACACTATTAAAGACGTTATAGCCGAAGAATTTTATATACCAATATATGAAAATCCCGACGATACTTCGCCGCTTGCTTTAAGGGAAAGCTTTAGGGTGCTTTCGGAAATCCCGCTTATGCGCCTTAAAAATGACTGCGAGTTTACAAGAAGCAAGCTTTGTACGGCGGCGAGCAAAGAAAAAGAAAATATTTTGGACAAAATAGCAAAGTAGGCGGTAAAATTTTGGAAAGAAAAGGACTTTTAATCGTAGTCACGGGCGACGGCAAGGGAAAAACCACCTCCGCCTTGGGTCTTGCCCTTCGCGCGTACGGTAACGGGCTTAAAGTCTTGATATTGCAATTTATAAAAGGCGCTCAGAGTTACGGGGAACTATCCGCCGTTGAAAAACTTAACGGCAGCGAGGAGCGCATAATTATAAAACAAGCGGGGCTTGGCTTTACAAAACGCGGCGGGATTGACGAAAAAAACCACAAAAAGGCGGCTGACTTCGCGCTAAACGAGGCAAAAGACGCGCTTCAAAGCGGCGATTGGGATATGGTTATACTTGACGAAATACTCTACGCCGTGAAATTTAACTTAATA
>JAGBKP010000219.1 GCA_017635875.1 Selenomonadaceae bacterium
GTGATGTGGCGAGATATTTTGTCGACTGACAAGGAAGAAAAAACGAAGTCGTAGCTAGGCTACGTCAAGTTTTTTCTGACGCAGTTCAGGCGGCAAAATAGCCGTCAAAGCGCGTTGGCGGGGTTTACCAACACGCCCTAATACTATTCTCCGTAAGAAATAAAATTTCTGACGGAGAATAGTATAAACAGAAAGACAAAAGAAATAAAAATTTGGTTTTAAGGTTTCAAGGTTTTATAAATTAACTCGACTTCGTTTTCTTCAAAGGTCAAATGAATACGTTCATTCGGCAAAACTTCAAATTTATCGCCTTTTAGCAAAATATCGCCGTTTTTCACCACCGTCGCATTGGAATTGTTTAAAAGATAAACTCCGTTTCCGGAAGGAGAGAAAATAAGTCTGTCGGTATCTTCAAAATCCAAAAAAATGCGAAGATCACGCAAAATCCGCGAAAAAGTCAATTTTTCGCCACCATGGCGCAATAAATCGTAGACATAAGGTTTTGAATCGCTGTCCGTTATGTAAACAATAAGCTTTCCGCTGTAAAGAGCGTTCCCGTTCATATAGAAATCCCCGAATTTTCGCCATAAGCCAAAAGCTAAAATCCCCAAAACTATCGCGGTCAATACATAAGGCAACGCATTTGATTCTTCTTCAACCTCTTCTGTTTTTTCCGCATACGGAATCGGTTCCGGTTCTTTTACCTCGTTTCGCATAAACTCTTCGGCTTTTTCCGTCAAATTCGCTTCCGTAACGGGAATAGCTTGAGCGTAACCGCTATATAGGGAATACTCCTCTTCCCTTTCCATAGGAAGAGTAAAGACATAAACCGGAATTTTCTCTCTTGAAAAGCCTTCCATAGCCGCGGCAAATTCCTGCGCCGATATGAGAGTCCCTTCCTTGGTGGGCATCATTATTTCCCCGTCGGTAACGATAACCACGCTTTTTTTAGGATCGCTCTCGCCTTTTAAAGCGTTAAAAGCTGTTTTTGCCGCCTTGCCTGTGTTCGTATACCCCTCATAGTTTATTTCCGCCAAATTCGGCTGATTTTTAACGAAAGAAAACGGGTATAATTCTTCTATGTCCGTACCGAAGGCATAGACCGCCGCTTTATCATCTTCCTTTAAAAAGCCCAGCATGGCTTTTATCGCTAAAGGCGCTCTTTTCTGCGGATCGGAATCGTTCATTGAATAACTCTTGTCCAGCAAAAAAATATATTCTCTGCATAATCCTATGTTCGGAACGGAAAAAACAACCGTTGTAAGAATAAGGAAGAAAATAAAGATTCTTGCTATGGATATTGCTAATTTTTTTCTCATCATTCTTCAGTCTGCGCTTCGACATTTTCGGCGGGCGGCGTATCGTCTTTTCTATAAGCCGCCGTTGTCATTTCGTAGAGCGGGTCTTTAAGTTCCTCAACCGCTTTTGTGATAGAATCTCTGTCGCCGCCGTCTATCGCTGTTCTTAATTTATCTATGGAGGATTTAACTTTACTCGAAAGTTCTTCGCCGACTTTTTCGCCTAAATCTTCCAAACTCTTTTCGGCTTGGTAAAGCAAAGCGTCCGCTTTATTTTTTACTTCCACCGTCTCCTGACGCTTCTTATCTTCTTCCGCATGAGCGGCGGCTTCCGCTACCATTCTGTCTATATCGTCCTTACTCATACCGCTGTCGGACTTGATAACTATTTTCTGTTCTCGACCGGTACCCATATCTTTGGCGGAAACTTTTACAATTCCGTCCGCGTCTATATCAAAAGTAACTTTAATACGCGGCACACGTCTTGGCGCGGGGGGAATATCCGTCAGGGTGAATTTCCCCAAACTCATATTGTCCGCCGCCATTTTGCGTTCGCCCTGCAAAACGTGAACTTCAACCGATGACTGATTATCGACCGCAGTTGAAAATTCTTGACTCTCTGTGCATGGAATGGTAGTGTTCCTCGGAATAAGTACGGTAAAAACTCCGCCCGCCGTTTCGATTCCCAGTGACAAACTTGTAACGTCCAAAAGAGTTAAATCGGTCTTTACTTCCCCTACAAGCACACCGCCTTGAATAGCAGCTCCCGACGCTACACATTCATCGGGATTTATGCTCTTAGACGGCTCCTTATCCACAAACTTCTTAATAGTGGCCTGAACCGCGGGGATTCTTGAAGATCCTCCCACTAAGATAACTTTATCGATATCTTTTGCGGTTACATTTGCGTCTTTCATCGCTTGTTCCACTGGACCCATAGTACGAGCCACTAAATCCGCGGTAAGCGCGTCGAATTTTGCTCGCGTCAGAGAAACGTCCAAATTTTTCGGCCCGTCCTCTCCTACGGCTATAAAAGGAAGATTGATGCTTGTTTCCTGCATATTCGAAAGCTCTATCTTCGCTTTTTCCGCAGCTTCCATAAGACGCTGGGACGCCATCAAATCTTTGGATAAATCTATATCATTCTCTTTTTTAAATTCCTCCACAAGCCAATCAAAAACAGCTCTATCAAAATCGTAGCCGCCAAGTTTAGTATCGCCGCTTGTAGAAAGCACTTCAAATACGTTGTCGCTAAGTTCCAAAATCGTTACGTCAAAGGTGCCGCCGCCTAAATCAAAAACCAATACTTTTTCGTCGCTGTCTTTGTTAAGCCCATAAGCAAGGGCTGCGGCGGTAGGTTCGTTTATAATGCGAAGCACGTCCAGCCCCGCAATTTTTCCCGCGTCTTTCGTAGCTTGCCGCTGTCCGTCGTTAAAATACGCGGGCACGGTGATAACGGCTTGAGTTACGCTCTCTCCCAAAAAACTTTCCGCATCCGCTTTTAATTTTTGCAAAATCATTGCGGAAATTTCAGGCGGCGTATACGATTTATCGCCGATATTTACCTTATAACCGCTTTCTCCCATGTGACGCTTTATAAATTCCACCGTGCGATCCGGATTTGATACTGCTTGCCTTCTGGCAAGCTGACCGATAAGTCTTTCGCCGTTTTTCTTGAACCCCACCACGGAAGGAGTTGTGCGGCCGCCTTCGGGATTGGTTATAACTGTAACCTCGCCGCCTTCCACAACTGCAACGCAGGAATTTGTCGTGCCTAAATCAATGCCTATTACTTTTGACATTCTCTTCCCTCCATAAGTTTTATCTTTTATCTTTTATATACTTTATAATACAAAATTGTTACACTTTTTTTACAAAATCACAAAAAAATTTCAGATTCCGGTCGAATTACTTTTCGGTATACTTCTACTCATTTTTCAACACACTTCTACAAAAAATACTTCTACAAAAAAGTTAAAACTCCTTTTTACTGCATAAAAATAAGAAAAAGAGAAAAAATTTTCGTAAACAAAAAACACTTTGGCTTATGACATTTGCTAATATTTTGAGGATTCACCGTCATTTCATAAAAATTTGATCTTCCGTTTTGGAACTCATCTCTGTCGCGAATTAAAAAAAAGGATATTTCGATATCTTCATAGAAATTAAATACTTAATGACAAATATGTTATATAAAGGAGGGAATGAAGCGGTCTTAATAGGCGGCTTCTTACAATTATGGAAATAAAAAAATTTTTAAACGAATCAAAACTTACAATGAAAATTTCAGGTCGAATCGATACCAACACTTCAACCCAACTCAAAAAAGAAGTGAAGGGAAGTATCGACGGCGTTACCAATCTTGTTTTCGACCTCGATGAAGTTACCTACATTTCAAGCGCGGCGCTTCGAGTGTTCCTATCTGCCGGCAATATCATGCAACAGCAGGGCAAAATGTCAATTATAAACGCCAACAGCGACTTGATGGATGTATTTAAAGTTACGGGATTTACCGAAATTATAAATGTTTATGAGAAATAAAATTGAGAAGAAATGAGGTATCATCATGGAAACTTCATGGAAGAGGTATGAAGCGATGCCTGAAAATTATTACTCAATTCGCGACGATGTGATAAAATCGGCGAAAAATGCCGGAATTTCCGATGCAAAATTGATAAAACTTGAGCTTGGGTTAGAGGAAATTGTCGTTAATGTTATAAGTTACGCGTACGACTCCGCTAATCGTCCGATTTTGGTGAAATACTATATTTCAGGCGATAGATTCATAATAGAAATTGTCGATTACGGTAAAAAGTTTAATCCTTTAGAAGCTCCTCAAAGAACCAATCCTCCATCGTTAAA
>JAGBKP010000023.1 GCA_017635875.1 Selenomonadaceae bacterium
ACTTTGCCGCTCGCCAAAAGTCTTTTGCCTATAAAAAGCTGTTTTTTAAGATAATTTTGGTTAAAGAGAGTAATTTGCACATAACCCGTGCCGTCCGTTATGGTTGCGTTTAAAATCTTTAAGTTTCGCCTTGGGTACGCTTCCTTTACGGCGACTACTTCGCCTATAACGTTTGCGTTTTCCCCTTCGACGAGTTTATGAATAGGGGTGATTACGCTTCTGTCCTCGTAAGTTTTCGGGTAATAGGTGATTAAATCGTAAATATTCGTAAGCCCCATAGCGGCAAGGGTCTCTTTTCGCTTTTTGCCCACGCCTTTTAGCGTGTCCAAACTGTCGGTAAGTTTCATTTTTTGCTCCTGTTTTTCATTGTTTTATTTTAATGTTTACTCAAAGATTTTCGTTTGTCAATAGTATAACGATAAATTTTTTCGATTTTTGAAGGATTTTTTTAAATTATGTTGTAAAATGTATGGTAGAAATGTATAATCATATAGTGATTATCGCAGACTGTAGACAAAACTAAAAATTACAAAGCAATAGAGCAAAAACTAATCAATAGAGTTTAGTAAAGTTTTTTCTTTCTTCTTTTTCTTTGCTACTTTCTTTTTCTTCTTTCTTTTGTTCAAAAAAGAAAGAAGAAAAAGAAAGTAGTTAAAGAATTTACAAGCAGTTCGGAGGGAAGATATATGAGTTTACGAGCAAAAGCCATTGTCGCGATTTCTGCGATTATTTTAATATCCTGCGTTTGTATGGGACTGTTAGGGTATAAAAGCGCGTCGGGCGGTTTTGCAAAATCTTTGGAGATGAAGGCGCACTCTAACGTGCTTTCTCTGTTGGAGGTTATGCAATATAAATACCCGGGCAGTTGGAGAGTCGAAAACGGCGCGCTTTATAAGGGCGATACGAAAATCAGCGAATCAAAAGACGTTGTAGACCATTTGGGCGCGATAGTGAACGGTCACGTCACTATGTTTTTAGGCGATACCCGCGTAGCGACTACGGTTAAAACCGCAAGCGGCGAACGCTCGGTAGGCTCTAAAGCGTCCGAAAAAATTATAAACGAAGTGCTTAAAGGCGGAAAATCCTTTACGGGCGAAGCGATGGTTGTGGGGCAGCCGTACTACAGCGCGTACGAGCCTATTAAGGACGAAAGCGGCGCGGTTATAGGTATGGTGTTCGTGGGGCTTCCCGAAAGCGAAATGGACGATATTTATTCCGCTTTTATAAGGGAAATAATTATTTCCACCATCATTATTAACATAATATTGGGTTTAATCGCAAACTTCGCTTTGCGCGGCAAACTTATGGCGCTTAAAGGCGTATCGGGCTATCTTACGCATATAGCGGAAGGCGATTTAAGAGAAGCGGACTTGGTTGTTGATTCGGAAGACGAAGTGGGTCAACTTTCTCTTGCAGCGAACAATATGAAATCGCATCTAAAGGGACTTTTGAAGAACGTAAGGTCGTCGGCGCAAGCTGTCGCGGCGTCGGCGGAAGAATTTACCGCAAGCGCGTCGCAAACGGCTGATTCCATTCAGCACGTCGCGGAAAGCACCGTGCATATGGCGGAAAGCACCTCCGCGCAGACCGTAACGATAGATTCTTTGCAGGAGAGCATAGCGGATATGCTCGCGAAGATGGAAGATTTGCGTCAAAGCTCGCAAACAATGGACGACGCGGCAAAGGCGACGCAAAAGAACGCGTCGGACGGCAGAAAAACCGTCGCGCACGCTATTGAAGAAATTCAAGGCATCGCGGAACAGGTCAACACTTCCGCCGAAATGGTCAAAAATTTGGGCGAACAGTCCAAAGAAATTGATTCTATCGTCGGCACAATATCCGAAATAGCGGAACAGACAAATCTTTTGGCGTTAAACGCGGCTATAGAAGCGGCTCGCGCGGGAGAAGCGGGCAGAGGTTTTGCCGTCGTCGCGGACGAAGTGAGAAAACTTGCGGAAGGCTCCGCGACTGCGGCGGGAAGCATATCGAAACTCATCGCGTCCTTGCAGGAAAAGACGCAAGACGCGGTAAAGAATATGGAAGTCGGCAACCAAAAAGTGCAGGAAGGCGCAGAATCTATAAAAGCTACGGGCGAAGCCTTTACAAGCATTGAAAATCAAGTGGATAAGTTAAGCGAAAATATAGAGCAGTCCATTCGCTATATCGGCGTGGTGAGCGGCACGGGCGAGACTATCCAAACGTCCATAGAAGAAGTGCAAAACGAGAGCAAGACCACGAACAACAAGGCGCAAAACGTATCCGCCGCGACACAGGAACAGGCGGCTACGATGCACGAGATGAAGCAGGCAAGCGAACGCTTGGCGGAGCTTGCGGGCGAACTTCATACCGAAGTTGAAAGGTTCAAGATATAATGGAAAACATTTTGAAAGTGCCTTACGGTACAAGGGATTTTTTGCCCCTTGAGGCGCGAGAAAAAAGGATTATAGAGAATAAATTAGCAGAATTATTTTTAAAATGGGGTTATAAGGAAGTCGTAACGCCCGCGGTGGAATATCTCGATACTTTAACCATCGGCGGCAGATTTGACGAAAGCCGTATGTATAAATTTACCGCAGACGAAAACAAAACCCTTGCGCTTCGCCACGAGATGACAATTCCCATCGCGCGGCTTGCGGCGAGCCGTTTTAAAGAAAGCGCGTTGCCGCTGAAACTTTCATATATAAGCAGCGTATATAGGGGCGGCGAAACTCAAAAGGGTCGCCAATGCGAATTTTATCAAGCAGGCGTGGAGCTTATCGGCGAAAATTCCGCTATGGCGGACGCGGAAACGGTCGCCCTTGCGGTTGAAGGCATTTTGGCTTCGGGAATAAAAAAATTTCAAATTTCACTTGGCGAAGTGGATTTTATCAAGGGACTTTTCGAGCAGTACAACATCTCGGAAAATATCGCGGTAAAACTTCAAAACGCGATGATTAAGCATAATTTGGTAAGCTACGAAAATATTATAGACGGCTTGGATATTGCCGTCGAAGGAAAAAATATCCTCAAAGAAATACCGTATTTAAAGGGCAAGAGCGAACTCTTGCAAAAGGCGTACGGAGTCGCGTTAAATCCTAAAAGCCGCCGCGCGTTAGACCGTCTTTTTGAGATGCGCGAACTTTTAAAAACCTACGGCGCGGCGGAATATATCGTCTTTGACCTCGGGCTTTTAAGGGATATGAGTTATTATACGGGAATGATTTTTGAAGCGTACACGGCGGGGCTTGGTTTTCCGCTATGCGGCGGCGGAAGATACGACCGCTTGCTTTCGGATTTTGGCAGACCGCTTCCCGCGACGGGTTTTGCGCTTGGAATTGAACGCATTTTGCTCGCTAAAGAGAGGGAACACTCATTAAGCGGCGATACTTCCGAAACAGTATATGTTTCTTACGCGGAAGGCAAAGTTAAAGAGGCGATTTTAAAGGCTAAAGAAATGCGTGCGGAGGGCAAATGCGCCGAACTCGCCTTAAAAGCCGAACGCGAAGAAGACGCGAAAGAATACGCGGACATAAACGGTTATAAGGAGTATATTTACATATTATGACGCGGGCGGGGCAATTTTTTCGCGCGGTATTTGCAAAAGTTACGGAAGAAGACAGAGAATACGTAAAAAAATATCTCCCCCAAAAGGGGGAGAAACTTTTTTTTGAAACGGCGGTTTTTGATCAAGCCCACGCGCTCTCTGTTGCGCGAACTATCGAAACTTTTGATTACGCGGGGGATATGGATTTTTTGATACGCCTCGCCCTTTTGCACGATGTTGGGAGAAGAAATATAAGCGTATTTGACAAGGTTTTCTGCGTCTTGATGAACGCAATATCAAAAAAACTCGCAAAGAAACTTGCAAAATATGTTCGTTCACTCTATATTTATTACAATCACCCCGAAATAGGCGCAAAACTGTTAAAAGACGCGGGATTAAAGAAAGAAGCGGAAATTATTCGTTTGCATCATACGGATACGGAAAATGCGCCCGTTGAGCTTGTGTTGTTAAAGAGGGCGGATAGTATGAATTAAAGCAATGATTTTTGCAATGATTAACAAAATATGTTATTATACGGCTACACGAGAAAGGTTGTCGTTATGAATTTCTTTTGTTTTTCGTGCCGGAGCCGTTACTCGACG
The DNA here is from genome assembly GCA_017635875.1 of Selenomonadaceae bacterium. GTDB lineage: Bacteria > Bacillota > Negativicutes > Selenomonadales > Selenomonadaceae > RGIG9201. The sequence goes on from JAGBKP010000023.1 coordinate 4,126, forward strand.
GTATAAAACGCCGCCTTCTTTTAAATACTCATATTCTGTTTGCGACAAAGGACTGTCATCAATGCCCGAGCGGTATTCAGTTTCCTTTAACATATAAAATGCCTCCTTTAGAGCAGTGTTTCAAAAAATCCTTAACTATTTCTGTCTGATTTTGATACGAATATTTATATAATATTTCTCTTTGTATTTTTCGTATTTTATCATAATCATAAAAAGAAGTCTTTTTTATTAAAGAAACTTCGCCTTGATTTGTAATAACAGTCATAAGTCCATAAAAGTCATCGGATATAAAATAATCTATATCCGCGAAGGAAAAATTAGAAGTAGATGGATGATTGTGACTTATTGCCAGTTCAAACGCATAAGAATTTTTCTTTAATCTTTGAACATTTATATCGCTTTCCACATCTACATGAGATAAATCTCCAAATATAATAATCGGTTTTTCGTGCGTATAAATATTGTAAACGCAAGCCACTTCATCACTGTTGTTTAGAGTCATAGCTTGTTTTAAAACATTTTTATTTATTTGTTGAAAGATTTCGTTTTGTGTTGCTGTGAAATTTGGTACTTTTATATATGGCACTTTATTAACAGCAATATCAGTGATATAAATTTTGTGGTCGCGCTTTTTTGCTTGTTCCAAAACGACACCGCCTCTAATTTGAATTATATCATTTTAAACGGCGTTTGTACAGTTGACTTTTTATTGTGCTATATTGGGAGGGACTATGGAAGAATACTTAACAATCGCGCTTCCGAAGGGAAAACTCTTTTCTCTTTCCGCGGATTTACTGAAGAAAGTAGGATATACGGCGGAGGGTTTATCGGAAAAATCGCGCAAACTTGTGATAAGCAACGATAAGGATAAAATCAGATTTATAATCACAAAAACCGCAGATGTGCCGACTTATGTTGAATACGGCGCGGCTGATATCGGAGTTATCGGTAAAGACGTGCTTTTAGAGTCCGATAAAGACGTTTACGAACTCTTGGATCTTGGTTTCGGCGCGTGTCATCTGATGATGGCGACTCCGAAGGACAAAAAGCGCGAAAAGCTCACGGATTATGCAAATACTCGCGTCGCTACGAAGTTTCCGCATATAGCGGAGGAATTTTTCGCAAAAAAAGGTATGCAGATGGAGTATATAAAATTAAACGGCTCCATCGAGCTTGGCCCCATCGTGGGACTTTCCGAGAGCATCGTGGATATTGTGGAAACGGGGACGACGTTAAGGGAAAATAATTTGGAGGAGATCGCCTACATAATGGATTTAACGGCGCGGCTTATCGCAAACAGGGTGAGTTTTCAGACTAAATTTGAGCGCATTGAAAAATTGGTGGCGGATTTAAAACGAGTGTTGGAGGAAGAATATGCAAATAATTAAATCGGAGGAAATCGGGAAAGAGGAGGTTTTTAAACTCTTAAAAAAAGCCGCGTTCGACGAAGTGACGCTTTCTCCTAAAATAAGAGAAGCGAACAAAAAACTTTTCGGAGAGGATTTATCTCCCGCCGAACTCGTGCGAAAAATCGTGACGGACGTGCGGCAAAAGGGCGACGAGGCGTTATTTTATTATACGAAACTATTTGACAAAACGGATATTTCCGCGAAGGATTTAATCGTATCGGAAAAAGAATTTGAAGAAGCGGAAAAAAATGCGGACGCAAAAGTGGTAGAATCCTTAAAACGCGCGGCAAAAAATATAGAAATGTTTCACGCGGAACAAAAACCAAAATCGTGGATAAGTTACCGCGAACACGGCTCTATTTTAGGGCAAGCGGTAATAGCGTTAGATCGCGTGGGAATTTACGTCCCGGGCGGCACTGCGGCGTACCCTTCTTCGGTGCTTATGAACGCAATTCCCGCGAAAGTGGCTGGAGTAAAGGAAATAATAATGGTTGTGCCGCCCAAAAACGGCAAAATAAATCCTTATGTGTTAATAGCGGCAAAACTTGCGGGCGTAACGAAAATATACAAAGCGGGCGGAGCGCAGGCTGTCGCGGCTTTAGCTTTCGGCACGGAAACGATACCTAAAGTGGATAAAATAACGGGACCCGGCAATTTATTCGTAACTTTAGCGAAAAAAGAAGTTTATGGACACGTCGATATTGATATGCTTGCGGGGCCGAGCGAAATTTTGATACTTGCGGACGATTCTGCAAATCCGACGCTAACGGCGGCGGATATGTTAAGTCAAGCCGAACATGACCCGCTTGCGTCAAGTATATTGATAACGAATTCGGAGGAGCTTGCAAAAAAAGTTGCAAAAGAAGCGGAAAAACAGGTTGCGGAACTTCCCAGATGCGAAATAGCCTCCGCAAGTTTAGATAAAAACGGGCTTATAGTAATAGCGAAAAATATTGAAGAAGGCGTCGAATTTGCAAACGTTTCCGCGCCGGAGCATATGGAAATACTAACAAAATCGCCTTTTGAAATCTTGCCCAAAATTCGTCACGCGGGCGCGATATTTTTAGGCGCGTACAGCCCAGAGCCGCTTGGCGATTATTTCGCGGGACCGAATCACGTGCTTCCGACGGGCGGCACGGCGCGTTATTATTCGGTGCTAAACGTAGAAACCTTCTTAAAGCGAACGAGCGTAATATCTTATACGGAAAAAGCGTTAAAAGAGGCGAGCGAGGATATTATACGCCTTGCAAAATCGGAAGGCTTGGACGCTCACGCAAACGCTATAAAATTAAGGTAATCTCTAAAAACCGCGCTTTTCTTTCTTTTTCTTACCTGCCCACCTTTTTTGTATATGGGATAAGAAAAAGAAAGTAAGATTTAGTTTTTATAGATGCTCG
>JAGBKP010000220.1 GCA_017635875.1 Selenomonadaceae bacterium
AGTTTTAAATTAGCGTTGTAATTTATGCCGTGACGGTTTTTCCAGTCCGCCATAACCTCTTTATCTATATCCTTTTCAAGACGATTAAGTTCGCGGATTTCTCGCTTGGAGGCCACATTCATTTCGCTTTTATCAAGCAGCGCGCTATATTTGTAAATCTTTACCGCGTTCGCTTGATATGAGGCAGGCTCCATACCTGCGGCGGAATGAGTTGCGGTTAAGAGTGTGCGTAAAACCGTACCGAAAGCGTAAATCTTTAAATTAGGATAATCGTTACGCAGTTTTTGAAAACGCATTACCTTACTTTGCGCCTCTGCGTTAGTCAGCGTATGACTTCTCGACGCCACAAGACTTCCGTAAATCATAGAGTCCGTTGAAATTACCGCCGCGTCCGCGTTCGGCGCGTTTTCGTTGAGCCAAGCCCATAATTTTTCAGTATCGCCCTGGCTTGATTCCGTTCCTAAAATATCGCTTGGCGGGACAAGTATTTCATAGCCCGCCTTCGTCCCCACCATAGCGGTATCTCTGTCTGTAATGGGTCTGGAGTCGAGCGGCACAAAAATAATCTTTTCCGAGGCAAGAGCCGTATTCATACCGCAAAATATTATAATCGTCAACAATAAAAAAAACTTGCGCAAAAAATCACTTCCTACTTCTTTTGACTCTGTTTATATTTTGCGTAATCTACGCCCATACTTTGAAGTTTATGCTTTAGAGCCATTATGGGGTGCCTAAACATCATAAAATTGCTCGCGCCTTTCATTATCTTTAAAAATTCCTTCGTTTGCGCCGCGCCGAAGCATGGCTTATCGCATTTGTCGCAGATTGGTTTCGTGATGCCGTACATACATTTATTCATCTTCACCATAACGGCGGCAAGAAGCGCGGTGCATTTCGGGCAAAGCTTATCCCCCTCCGTGTCGTGGTGTTTGTGGCAATATGCGAGAAATGATTTTTTAATATGCTTTTTTTCCTTCGGCACATTGTTTTTAATCGGCGTTTGTTTGGGTTTTGGTATAAATCGGGAAAAAAATCCCATTTTCATCATTCCTTTTTTTGACTGTTTATTTACTTTTTTCTTTTCTCTCTTTCTTTTGAAAAAGAAAGAGAGAAAAGAAAAAAGTAACAAAAAAGAAAAGAGAGAAAGAAAACTTTATTATAATAAAATCATAAAATTAGGCAATACATCTTTTATTTTTTTATTAAAATTCTTTTATTTAAAAGTTTATTTTAATCGAGTAATTTTTCAATGCCTTTGGCGATTTTATCAAGCGTTCCTTTTTTCTCCGCGCCTTTGACTTTAATCGACGCGTCGCTTGTCGTTATGGTTATGTCTTCAAATTCTTCGTGATTGGTTATGACAAGAGCCGTAACGGTGTCGTATTTTTCAGCTATGGCGTTTTCGTCGAATGTTAGGAGCAAATCGCCTTTTTTAACGTTCTCTCCCTGCTCTTTGTACGCGGTAAAATGTTCGCCGTTTAGTTTTACGGTGTCAATTCCTACGTGCACGAGAAGTTCAAGTCCGTTTTCCTTGCTTTTTATAACTAGGGCGTGTTTTGTATCGAAAAACACCGCAAGCTCGCCGTCAAACGGAGCGATTACTTTGCCCTCGGGATTTTTTATCGCCGCGCCTTTGCCTAATATACCTTCCGCAAAAGCCGGGTCGTTGACTTCGGATAAGGGTATAAGCTCGCCTTTTACGGGGCTTTCTATTATGATTTCGCTCATTAAAATTCCTCCTAATACTAGGCTTCTATAAAAAATTAAATTCATTATAACTTAATTTTATGCTTTTGTCAGCTGTTTTCGGTAATTTTTTCGCCTTTTTAAATCATCTTTTAAAAATTAATTGTTATAGCCGCGATAATGTGTTAAATTATTCGTTATAATAAGTAAAAATAAGGTGAGGCTATGACAAACATCGACGAAATAAAAAAAGAACTGGCGGGTTTACGAAAAGAGATAAAAAAGCACAACAAGCTCTATTACGAAAACGACGCGCC
>JAGBKP010000221.1 GCA_017635875.1 Selenomonadaceae bacterium
AAATAAAAAATGTAATCTTTTACCCTATATTTTAATTATAATAAAGTTTTCTTTCTCTCTTTTCTTTTTTGTTACTTTTTTCTTTTCTCTCTTTCTTTTTCAAAAGAAAGAGAGAAAAGAAAAAAGTAAATAATTAGTTTTTAGAGATGCCCTTATGATAAAGGAGAAAGAATATGCTCACTCTTGGTATAGACCCAGGCACCGCCATAATGGGATTTGGTTTTGTGGAATCCGTCGGAAGTCGCCTCATAGCGCGCGCGTACGGCTCCGTTACCACAAGTCCGAAGGCTCGTATGCAGGACAGGCTTATGAAACTTTACGATAATTTGGACGCGCTTATAAAGGAATATAAGCCCGATATAATGGGAATAGAACAGCTTTTTTTCCAGCGAAACGCGACGACGGCGATTCCGGTGGGGCAGGCAAGGGGCGTAGTTCTTTTGGCGGCGGCGAAAAACAACGTGGATATTGTGGAATATACGCCTTTGCAGGTAAAACAATCCGTAACGGGGTACGGAAAAGCGGACAAAAAACAAGTCATTTATATGGTAACGAAAATTTTAAACTTAAAAGAGCCTCCGACTCCGGACGATACGGCGGACGCTCTAGCCGTTGCTATATGCGCAACTCATTCGACGCGCGGCGGATTTTTCCAATAATTACTTGCAAAATCTTTCGTAAAATGATATTATAGTCAAAAAGTCAAACGGGGTGAAAAAAATGGCTAATATTGCGGATTTAATAGAGGATTATATACTTCAAAGGCTGGCGGCGGACGGAGACAAGGAAACGGGCGGCGGAAGGCAAGTGGAGCTTCGGCGCACGGACATCGCGGGAGAAATCGCTTGCGCGCCCTCGCAAATAAGTTACGTCCTCTCCACTCGCTTTACAAAAGAGCGTGGGTTTGTGGTAAAATCTCGGCGCGGGCTTGGCGGGTATATAAAAATTCTTCAAATTCCCCTAAGAAATTTGGTTTATCAAGATATGCTTCAAAAAATAACGGCAGAGACGAAATTTGTCACCGTGCAATCAATGGTGCGCTATCTCCTTGAGCATCAAATGATAACAAAAAGAGAGGCGGCTCTTATGATGCAGGTGATAGTTTCCCTGTTCGATTCGAAGGATATGGCGGACGCGGAAAGAGTAAGAATTTTAAAGACTATGTTTTTGACGCTTGAGAATTTTTCGTAAAGATTAGGACTGATATTATGGCAAAGTATGCGGCGATACGCGCGATTTCCACCTATCTTCCCGAAACGGTGGAGAAAAACGAATTAAGCGAGAAACGCTTGGAAAAATTAGGCATTTACGAAAGACATATATCTACTGCCAAAGAAGCCGCAAGCGATTTGGCGGTAAAGGCGGCTGAAAATTTATTTTGCGAATACGATATAAAAAAAGAAGATATAGATTACCTTATCGTCTGCGTTACTCATCCGGATTACCCAACGCCGCCTACCGCTTGCATAGCGCAGGATAAATTGGGATTGTTAAGGCAAACCGCCGCCATAGACATTTCTATGGGGTGTTCCGGCTATCCTTACGGACTGTCTATAGCAAAAGGGCTTGTAGAATCTAAAATAGCCAAAAACGTATTGTATTTAAATACGAACGTTATGACTAAGTTTATAAACAAAAAAGACAACAATATACGCCCCATATTCGGAGATGGGGCTACCGCTACATACATCAGCGCAGTTGAGGCAGATCATCCGCTTATACATTCGTTCGCTTTTGACACGGACGGCTCCGGATACGACGTTATAGGAGTACGAGCCGGAGGAAGCAGGAATACTTGTCTTGATACGGAAAAAGTCGTCGAACAAGACGAGCGCGGAAATATACGAACAAATTTTGAATGGCACATGAACGGCAACGAGCTCTTTGTTTTTACGTTAAAAACAGTACCGCCGCTTGTGGAACGAGTTTTAAACAAGGCAACGTTAAAAAGAGAAGATATAGATTACTATGTGTTTCATCAAGCAAATCATTATATGCTTAACAACATACAAAAAAAATGCCACATTGAAAATATGGCATTTTTTAACGATATGCGTAATACGGGTAATACCGGTTGTTGCTCGATACCGTTGGGCATTGCCAAAATACTGGAAACAACCTCGTTTAAGGATTTGCAACGCGTGATGATGGTAGGGTTTGGCGTAGGGCTTTCATGTTCGGCTTGCATCGCGGATTTAACCTATATGATAAAAAAATCCCCAAAAAGCCAAAATTAAGTAAAATCCGATTATGGAAATACCGATTAAATATCGCCGACGACTCCTCTGCGAGAGAGCAAATCCCTTATTGATTCTATGCTCATAAAATTTTGCGGCGCAAGATCCGTACCCTTTAGTTCAATTTTATATTCATCTTCCAGCAACGAATATAGATCCTGCATATCCATCGAATCAATAAGCCCGTCGCTAATAAAATCCTCGCTGTCGGTGTAATCGTTCTTGGGATTTACCTGTTTTAAAATATCAATAATCTTTTTCATAAAAATCTCCTTTCAAATATGCGGCGCTGCGCCGCTTTTTTTTCGTTACCGCACAGTTATATATTCTCTGAAATTTTGATAAAACCTTTATAGCATAAAAAATCCCCCGAAAAATCGGGGGATTTTTTAAATCAGCCTTCCGCTAATTTCTTATATCCGTTGTAGCGATCCATCGCGTCTTTCTTGGTCTTTTCAAAGAGCGCGTCCGCTTCTTCGGGGAACGAGCGTTTCAAGCTGTTGTAACGAACTTCGCCCATTAAATAGTCTTGGAACTTGTCGAAGTCGGGAGCTTTGGAATCTAAACTGAAAGGATTCTTGCCCTCCGCGATAAGCTGCGGATTGTAGCGATAGTTCGCCCAATAACCGCACTCAACCGCGCGTTTCGCTTCCTCTTGGCTCTTGCCCATACCAATCTTGATGCCGTGGTTGATGCAAGGAGCGTAAGCGATGATAAGGGAAGGTCCGGGATATGCTTCCGCTTCGGTGATAGCCTTTAAGAGCTGGTTCTTGTCAGCGCCCATATTGACCTGCGCAACGTAAACATAACCGTAAGTGCGAGCCATCATACCGAGATCTTTCTTCTTCGTGCGTTTGCCCGTCGCGGCGAACTGCGCGATAGCCGCGGCAGGAGTGGATTTAGACGCTTGACCGCCGGTGTTGGAGTATACTTCGGTGTCGTATACGAATACGTTGATGTCTTCGCCGGACGCGAGCACGTGGTCAACGCCGCCGTAGCCGATGTCGTATGCCCAGCCGTCGCCGCCGAATACCCACTGGGAGCGTTTTACGAAGTAGTCTTTGTCTTCGTAAATCTTATTCAGAAGTTCGTCGGAACCTTTTTCTTTTTCAAGAGCCGCGGTGAGTTTATCCGCACGATCGCGGGTGCCTGCGCCGAGGTTTCTGTTTTCGAGCCAATCTTTCATAGCCGCTTGCAAATCGCCGGAGCCTTTGCCGCCGTCAATGGCTTCTTGAACAGCCGCAGCGAGTTTTTCGCGAACGGCTTTAACGCCCATTACCATACCGAGACCAAACTCTGCGTTGTCCTCAAAGAGGGAGTTTGCCCAAGCGGGACCGTAACCTTTGTAGTTTTTGGTATACGGCATAGCGGGCGCGCTGCCGCCCCAGATGGAGGAGCAACCCGTTGCGTTTGCAATCATCATTCTGTCGCCAAAGAGCTGAGTGAGGAGTTTTGCGTAAGGAGTTTCGCCGCAACCCGCGCAAGCGCCGGAGAACTCGAAGAGAGGAGTCTCGAACTGGCTGCCGATAACGGTCTTTTTGTCCATTGGATTTGCTTTTGGAGATACTTTCTTAGTATCAACCGCATAATCGAAGAATTCCTGGCGAGCTTTCTGCTCGTTGTCGAGAGGCACCATAGTAAGAGCCTTCGCGGGGCAAACGAGAGCGCAGTTGCCGCAACCGAGGCAGTCCATAGTGGATACCGCGATGGAGAAGTTGAATTCCTTCAAAGCGGGAGCTTTAGGAGTCATAAACGGCATACCGTTTGGCGCAGCGTCTTTTTCTGCGCCGTTTGCAAGCACGGGGCGAATAGCCGCGTGCGGGCAGACGAAGGAGCACTGGTTGCAAGCCACGCATTTTGTGGAATCCCAGCAGGGTACGTTGATAGCCGTGCCGCGTTTCTCGTAAGCCGCGCCGCCGACAGGGAACGTGCCGTCCTCGAGTTCCTTTATCTTCGATACGGGGAGTTTCTCGCCTTCCTGACGGTTCATAACGTCTTGAATTTCGCTGATGAACGCGGGGACTTCCTTCTTCGCCTCGTTCTTATCGGCCGCGTTCTTCCAGTCTGCGGGAACTTCGACTTTGTGAAGTTTCTCGATACCCTTGTCAACCGCGCCGTTGTTCATATCGACGATGTTCTGACCTTTTTTGCCGTAGGATTTTACGATAGAATCTTTCAAGTAACCGACGGCTTTATCGAGAGGAATGATGTTCGCAAGCTTGAAGAATGCGGACTGCATAACCATATTGAAACGGCCGCCGAGACCGAGCTCTTTAGCGATTTCAACCGCGTTTACCGTGTAGAACTCGATGTCGTTCTGCGCGATGTAGCGTTTCATTGATGCGGGAAGGTTCTCGGAAAGCTCCGCGTCGCTCCAAGTGGTGTTGAGGAGGAACTTGCCGCCTTTTTTAAGACCCGCCAAGAGGTCGTATTTATATACGTAAGACTGCTGCGAGCAGGAGATGAAGTCCGCGTTGTTGATGAGGTACGGGCTGATAATCGGAGTTTTGCCGAAACGAAGATGGCTCATGGTTATGCCGCCGGACTTTTTGGAGTCGTAAGCAAAATAAGCCTGCGCGTACATATCGGTATTGTCGCCGATAATCTTAATCGCGCTCTTGTTCGCGCCAACGGTGCCGTCGGAGCCGAGACCCCAGAATTTGCAAGCGGTAGTGCCTTCCGGCGTAAGGTTGACTTCTTCGGGATAAAGGGCGAGGGATTTATTGGTAACGTCGTCCACAATGCCGATGGTGAAGCCGTCTTTCGGAGCGTCTTTCTTTAATTCTTCAAATACGCCCAAAAGCTGATCCGGAGTGGTGTCTTTTCCGCCGAGGCCGAAGCGTCCGCCAACGACGATAGGTTTAATGTCGCTGTCATAAATAGCGGCTTTTACGTCTAAGTAGAGAGGTTCGCCCAAAGAGCCGGGTTCTTTCGTGCGGTCTAATACCGCGATTTTCTTTACGGTCTTCGGAAGAGCCTTTAAGAAATGCTTTACGGAGAACGGACGATAGAGATGAACGGAGAGTATGCCGGTCTTTTCGCCTTTCTTGTTGAGGTAATCGACGGCTTCCATAGTAGCCTGGCAAACGGAGCCCATAGCGATGATAACGCGATCCGCGTCCGCCGCGCCGTGATAATCAAAGAGGTGATGTTCGCGGCCTGTGATTTTCGCCATTTCCGCCATAGCCTCTTCTACGAGGTCGGGGATAGCGTCGTAATATCTGTTGGAGATTTCGCGGCTCTGGAAATAGATGTCGGGGTTTTGAGCCGTGCCGCGAATTACGGGGTGATCGGGGTTAAGCGCTCTGCGGCGGAACTCTTTAACCGCTTCCCAATCGAGGACTTTTGCGAGATCCGCATAGTCAACGACTTCAATTTTCTGAATTTCGTGGGAAGTACGGAAACCGTCGAAGAAGTTGATGAATGGAACTCTACCCTTGATAGCGACAAGGTGAGCCACTGCGGCTAAGTCCATAACTTCCTGCACGCTCGCTTCGCAGAGCATAGCGCAACCGCATTGACGACCCGCCATAACGTCCTGATGGTCGCCGAAGATGTTAAGGTTATTGGTGGCAAGAGCGCGCGCCGAAACATGGAAAACGCCGGGGAGCAACTCGCCCGCGACTTTGTAGAGGTTCGGTATCATAAGGAGGAACCCTTGCGATGCCGTATAAGTAGTAGTTAACGCGCCCGCTTGAAGTGAACCGTGAACCGCGCCCGCAGCTCCCGCTTCAGATTGCATTTCTGTCAATCGAACTTTTTGTCCAAAAAGATTTTTTTGACCCTTAGCGGCCATTTCGTCAACGACTTCAGCCATAGGCGAAGACGGCGTTATCGGGTAAATGGCGGCGACATCCGTAAAAGCGTAAGAGATATACGCGGCGGCGGCGTTGCCGTCCATAGTTTTCATTTTTTTGGCCATAAAATCCATTACTCCCCTCTGATTATAAGAAATTCATACACAAAGACTTCTTGTTTTTACAAAAGTCTAAAAAATCTGAAATATATTATACAACAAATAAAAATAATTGTAAATAAGAGAAAACAAGAAATTTATAAAAAAATATCTGAAAATTTCGTGAAAAAATCTGACGGTTAAAAAATGAACGGAAACTTTTTTATACGGAATTTTATTTTCTTAACTTCTCTTTAAACTTCAAAAATTTTTCTCCGTCCATTTTTAAAAGTTTTTCTCTTATTTCCGTTTCAAGACTTTCGTTTTGCCCGCGAAGTTTTTCAAGCTTTGCGATTTTTTTTACGATTTCTTTTTTTACGTTCTACTCTTTTTCAAGCTTTTCGCTGTAGTTCATAAGTTCTTCTTTCATAGCCTTCGCGCTGTTTATAAAACGTCCGGAATTTTGCAGGAAAGAATCTATGTCTTTTGTGTTTGCGTTTGAAAAACTTTTGGTTAATTTCACCGCTCGCTTGTCAATTTCTCTTATTATTTTTGTCATTCGTATTATTTTTTCAATGCGGGAGCGAACCAAACTTCTTTCGTCGGAAAAAAGCGCAAAATTTCCCTTTAAATTTTTTAATTTCTCCACAATTTCTTCGATTTTTTTTGAAATTTCCCGCAGCTTGTTTTCTTTTTTTGCTCTTTCTAAAACAGTATTTAAATTTGCGATTTCTCCGCTTAAATCATCGGCGTAATTTGCCAATTTTTCCATTCCGTTTTGATAAGCATTTAATTTTTCTCCCGATTCTATAAGTTTTGCGCGCAATTCTTCCATAAATTTCACTCCATAGCGGACAATATGTTTTTATTGTTTTTTATCTTGTTTTCAAAATATTTTATAATGCCGTCGATTTTTTTGCTCTGTAATGTCAAACTTCCGCCATCGTCAAATTCCATAGCGTCCATATTCTTTTTTAGGCCGCGCCTTTTGTCTTCGTAACTTTTCATTTTGCCGCCTTTGTTTTTCCATTTTGTCGTTTCGGCTACCATATCCGAGACCAGTTCGTCCGTACGCTTTATCATTTCTTCTATTTGCTCAAGTTTATCAATATTTACGTCGATATCCGATACAATGCCCGCAAAACGTTCCAAATCTTTTAAACGGTACTCCAAAACTTCTATAATGTCGCCTGCGGTTGTCAGCGACGATAAATATTCTTCAATAACGGCGTCGGTTTCTCTCGTCAGTTCCTCGCCGTTTATATTTGATAAATCCGAATGGATTTTGTCGATTTTTTTATTTATTTCGCCTATTCCTTTTGCCGTATCGTTTACAACATTTACGCTTTTTGAAAATATTTCTCTGATAGCGCTTTCATCCATACTTTCACCTAAATTCTCTCTAAAATTTTAATTTTATTTTCTATTTTACTTTCCGTTATATTAAACCAATTTATAATATTTTTTCTTGCAAATTCATAGTAAGATACGGCGTTATAAAGTTCATCGAAAAAGGATTTGTCATCGCCGAATTTTGATTTGTAATTCGCTTTTGCCTCGTCCAAAAAATTTTCCGACTGACTGTTTCCCAAAATAAAAGCCGCCAAAAAATCGCGTCTGTTTATATCGGAAACTTTTAATAAACCTTCGACGCTGTTATATTTGTTTCTGCCTTTATCCTGCCAATTTTCTTCTAATTTTGCATAAGTTAAAAGCGCGTTTTCGTACTCTCTTTCTTCTTCAAAAACTTTAGCCTTTGCATAAAGAGTTATGTTGTCGTTCGGAAGTATTTCGCCGTATATTTGAAGAGCCAGTTTATATTGGCCGTAATCCATAGCGTCTTTTGCGACGGTTAATTTTTCGGCGTCCGTTGTCTCTCTTAAAACAAGGCTTTCAATATATTCTAAATAATTTCCGTTAAAACCGTTTTTGTTATCGAATATATCCGCGCATTCTTCAATTATTCCCTTGCTCGTTATATTTTTAAAAAAGTTTAAAATATCGGGATTTTCTTCTATATAATCGTCGTAAATAAATAAAACGCCCGCGCTTCTTGTGGCGGCAACATAAAAATATTTTAACGCCATAGAAAAATCTCTCGAAACGTCTTTCATTAAATTATACATAAAAACAGCGGGATATTCCATACCCTTACATTCGACGACGTCAACGGCTAAATTTTTTTCTTCGCTGAATTCTTTAATCGTTTCGTTGTTCTTATTTGCGATTATAAGTTGCAGGTCTAAACTTGTCACTTTTTTCCATAATTTTTTTGTAACGGCGTCGCGATTTTTTTCGCTTGAACGAATCCATATAGGTTTTATGCCGCGTCTTTGAAGTGCTGGAGCTTTGATTTCCAAAAGCTCTTTTTGTTTTAAAGAGAGCGCGTTTCTTTCTCTTATAAGCTCGATAATTTTATTTTGAAAAGCGATAATACTTTTGGTGGAGCGAAAATTAAAATGCAAATAATGCGCCCTTATTCCTTCTTCGCTCGGCTCTTTTCCGTTTACTCTGTCGAGTTCGTTGGCTAGAGTACGGAGTTTGCTTTCTTTAAACCAAACCGGTTGCACCATTTGGCATCTGTCCGAAGAAAAAACTCTTGATCTTGTGAAGGGCAAAAGCGAAAATATAGCTAATGTTTGTATTTGTGTTAAGTCTTGACATTCGTCTATAAAAACGGCTTTGAATTTTTTCGTTTTTTTATTTTTCGCCGCTATTATCATTCTCGCTAAATCGTTATCGTCATAAAGTTTATAAAGCTTTAAATAATTCTGATATTTTTCGCAAATATTAAGCGCGTTTTCATAGCTTATATAATTTTCTTCGCCGTTTAGCTCTCTTAATCTTTTGTATTCGCTTTCTTCTATAATCTCCGGCAATTCCATATTTTTTAAATTTAAATTTAACGGCAACGCTCCTTTTAAATATCCGTGGATTGCTCTGTAATAATCAAAAGTTTCCGTTAAATCTTCGCTTATTTTTTTTATCCAAAATTTTTTAAAAAAAGCGTAACTTTCCTTTGAATTTAAAAAAGATTTACTTGGAATTTCGGGATAATTTTGCTTCATATTTTCATAGATAAATTCGCCTATGGATAAAACAATAAGTTCCGATTTGCCAGTCTTTTTTATCTCCGATTCAAATTCGTCGCGAAGGGCGTAAACCAGATTTTCCGACATAGTTAAATAGAGAGCGCGATTATTTTTCTTCCCGCTCTCGTTCGCTATCCATTTCATGCCCACCAAAGATTTGCCCGCGCCGGCGTTTCCAACTATGGACATATTTAAACTTTCAAATTTATTTTCCAAAATCGTTTCTTGTTCATTAGACAGCACATAATGCTTCGGGAGCATCATATATTTTGAAAGCGTAATTTTATCTTCCGCGTTAAACGCGCGTATCATATCTTTAAATTCGCCAAGTTCATAATAGACCATTCCCGCCTGTTTTTTTGAAAACCTCTCTATGTCTTTTATCTGTCTGTCGTGATTGCTTAACGCTACGCAGGTTAAAATATTTTTGGTTAAAATCATAGAAAATCTTTTCTTATGAAACCGATATTTTATTGCCGATTTTTTACCCGATTTTCTCAAAAATTTTATGCTGTTTCCCGCCGCCGTTATTTCTCCCGATATTATTCTGTTTATGTAATTTAGCTTTCTGAGCATATTTTGTATGAAATCGTCGGATTCGTTTAAATTTATATCCGTCAATATTTTTTTATCAAGCTGTATTCCCCTTATTTTTTTCAAACAATCACCCGCTTAAATATCTATCGCTACTAATTCTTCGCCTATATATTCTATATTTATTTTCCCCGAACTTAAATCTATAATATCTTTTTTTACTTTTTCAATTTTTTCGGTTAAAACTAAAATATTCATATCTACTTTTTCGTTATAATCGCTTGTTTTTATCGTTATGTTTTCTTTTCTTAAATAGTATTCCACGCTTGAAAGCAAATTATAATCAATCGTTAAACTCACATTAAAAAAAGTTTCCATTTTGACTATTTTGGCGTTTTCTACAGCTATATTAGCCGCTTTGTTATATGCTCTTGTAAGCCCCGCCGCGCCAAGTTTTATTCCGCCGAAATATCTTGTAACGGTTATCAAAATATTTGTTAAATCGCTTTTTTTTATCGCTTCCATAATGGGCGCGCCCGCAGTGCCGGACGGCTCTCCGTCGTCGAAAAATTTTTGCTTTTTTTTGTCTTCTCCCAAAACATAAGCGTAGCAATTATGTCTTGCGTCGTAATATTCTTTTTTTGTTTTTAAAAGTATTTCTTTAGCTTCGTTTTCGCTTTCTATATGCGTCGCTTTTGCGATAAATTTACTTCGCTTTTCTTCGTAAATTCCATCTGAATTTTCGCTTATTGTATAATAAGATTTCACCCGTCTTTCACCTCTAAAGCCTCGCGTAAATTCACCACTTCGTTTGCTACGAAAAGTCCCGTCGGAATATCTCTTACGCGAATATTATCGAGCGTATCATAATCGGCGTTGTTTTCAAGCGCAACGCGAACTTTTCCTGTAACGTGATACGCAGCTTCTGCGTATCTTACCGTTTTATCTCGTATAGCGGCTATTAAGTCGTAATAATTGTCGGAAAGCCTCGTATCGGGCACATTGTTTCTGATATTTGAGAGCGTATTTCTTGCGTTTTCCTCTAAATCCAAAAGTCTTGTATGCGCCTCTTCGTAAGATAATTTTCCCTCTCTCATACCTTCAAAAATATCTTGAAAACTTCTAAAATTTCTATCCAACTGATCTATGTTTTTTTGATGAGTTTCATACCAAGACGCCGCCAAATTTCTTTGAAATTCTCGCTCGATTTTAACTTCTTCCGTAATAACGGGAGATGGGGCGGGTTTAAAAATTTTATAGCCCAAAAGCAAGAATCCAACGCAAGTTATCGTTATTATAACTATAAATTTTTTTTTGTTCATAACCCGCCTTCTCTCATTTTTTTGTTAAAACCGTACGTTTCTTTCTTTTTCTTATAAAAAAAGAAAGAAAAAAATAAAATATTAAAATAAAATTTTATTTTCGCGTATCTAATTTATAAACCGGGTAACCTTTTTCCCTCGTAATCTCTTTATACGGATAGGAAGTATTTTTCAAAGTTTTCTCAATTACAGGCATATTCGCTTCGTATTTTTCGTCCTTAAAAGAACAAAAATAGACTATAATATTCTCGTTTTTTATATTGGATAAAAATGTATTAAACTCATAATCTTTTACAAAATCCACCTTGGAATAAAGCGAAAGTTCTTTAACTAAACTAAAAGAGCTTTCTCTGCTTGACAATGAATAATCCTTATCGTCGTACACATAAACGCAAGGCATATCTCTATATTCTTGAAGAATGTTATATCTATTTAAACTATCTCGGTACATATAAGTCGAAATGTTTTTTATGTTGTTGTTTGCCATTAAAATAAATAAAATTAAAATCAGAAAAGGTTTAAATTTTATTTTTTCAAAAAAAGCCTTATAAATCATATAAAATAAATACAAAAATAGCGTGGAAAATATAGGATAAATATTCATAATATAGCGTTCATCTTGATATTTTGCGGTGACGGCGACAAACACGAGAAATGAAAGAATAGTCGGAATAAGTAGATACGTTTCTTTAGGAAAAACAATTTCCTTAATTTTTTTTCGATTAAAATATAAAATCAAAAGCCCAATTATGAGAAAACTCAATATAAAATTTCCCGCGCCGCCAAAGATAGTACGTTTTACAAAATCTAAATATTCGCCTATATACTTTAAAATTTCAAAAAATATTTGGTTATTTTCGTACCTTGATATTATATCTCCCGCGCTGTGTTCGCCAAAAAAGAGGTGTAAAACGGTAAACGGAAACAGCAGTAGCGAAACAATAACGGAAGATACGGAAATTTTCAAAAAACGGAGGAAATCGCTTTTTTTGCGATTAAATGCAAAATATAAGCATAAAAACATTCCCGATATGCCCATATAAAGGAAGAAATAGTGATGTGAAAAACTTCCCAAAACTATCGTAAGAAAAAGAGCGATAGCGTAGATTTTACTGTCAGCTGAAAATTTTCCTTCGCGATTTTCTTCAAAAAATTTTAAAATCAAACAGGTGTATAAAAGAGTAAAAAATGTAAGCAGCATATACATTCTAAGAAATGCGACCGTACCCCCACACGAGAAAGCAAAGACGCATATAGCAAGTATAGACAAGATATGATTGCCTTTTGAAATAATATACATAAGACAGTAAACACAAGGCAGAGTAAAAAAGAAAATGAAAAGATTAAGAGAAAGTCCATGCCAAGGTGAAAATTCGCCGTCATTATAAAATACGGAACATACAATGTTTAAAAGCATATAATAAAGCGGAGGATGCACGTCGATACTTTGATTCCAACTAACCGCGGCAAAATTAAATTTAGCCTCGTCAGACGGCATCATAATATGTTGTGCATCTTCTTTTGAAAGTGATTTTTTCCCTCCTGCATATATTATAAACAACAGAGGTTCATTCCATACTTTAACGATATTTTTTACGGTTTCGCTGTCATATTTACGGCGTATCATATCCTGCGTATACCAAAGCGTACTGTGTTCAAAAATTTCGGGATGATTTCTCCCTATATAGCCGGAATTTGCCAAGCTATACGAAAAATATTCGTCGATATGTCCGATTTGTTTTTGCGATACCGATATTGTCATAAATAACAACAATATAAAACCGACAATCAATATATGAATACAGCGATTTTTTGCTGAAGTTTCATCTAAAAAATTTTTTAACAAACACATTACGCCCTCATAAAAAATTCACTTAAAAAAACATCGCGTAATAACCGCGCGCAAATATTACTAAAACTATTAAAGGCAAAATATATGTCATATAAAATTTAACGCTTTTTGGAAATTTTACGCCGCTGCCCGTATCTACTTCCGCGATAAAATTATCAAATCCCCAACCGTAACGATTTACGCAAAACATTAAATATAGTAAGCTGCCAAGCGGCAACAAATTATTGCTTATTATGAAATCTTCAAAATCCAAAACAACGCTGTTTCCACCCATAGGGTGAAAATCCGACAACACGTTAAAACCTAAAACGCAAGGAAGCGACAATATAAATATTGTGGGAATACCGATAAGTATTACTTTTTTTCTTTTCGCGTTAAAATGCTCCGAAAACGCGGCGATTAAATTTTCAAATACGGCGATAACGGTGGAAAGCGCGGCGAACGTCATAAACAAGAAGAAAAGCGTACCCCATACGATGCCGCCGGGCATTTCCGAAAATACGCTAGGAAGCGTCATAAAAATAAGTCCGGGACCGCTGTCTGGTTTTATGCCGTAATTAAAACAAGCGGGGAATATGATAAGTCCCGCCATTATGGCGACAAAAGTATCAAGTATGATTATCCAAATCGCCTCGCCCGTCAAGCGTTTCGATTTATCAATATAACTTCCGAAAATCGCGATTGAGCCTATACCGATAGAGAGCGTAAAAAAAGCTTGCCCCATAGCGGCAAAGATTGCCTCGTCCAGTCCGTGTTCGATTAACCTGTCAAAATCCGGCACGAGATAATATTTTAAACCTTCCGCGCTGTTTCCAAGCGAAAGCGAATTTATAGCGAGCGCGAGCATAAGAAGTATCAAGCACATCATCATATATTTTGTGACGCGCTCAACTCCCTTGTTTACGCCCATATAACACACGCCGCCGCCGATTAAAACGATTATAAGCATATTAAATGTCATAGTCGCGGGCTCAAGCAAAAGGTTTCCGAAAACATCGGGGATAAAAATTTTTTCGCCGTGAAACGTCCCCGTCGCCATTTTATAAAGGTAATAGAGCATCCATCCCGACACGGTGGTATAAAACATCATAAGTATGAGGTTTCCCGCCATACCCGTATATTTGTGCAGATGCCAATACGAGCCTTTAGGCTCCAAAACGTCAAAAGATTTTGCTATGCTCTTTTGACTCGCGCGCCCTACAGCAAGCTCCGCCACAAGTATGGGAAGCCCCATCAAGAGCAAAAACAAAAGATACAAAAGCACAAACGCGCCGCCGCCGTATTCCCCCGTGATAAACGGGAAACGCCACACATTGCCGAGCCCTATGGCGCATCCGGCTGACACCAATATAAATCCTACCCTAGATGAAAAATTATCCCTTTCCAAAAAATCACCAGCTTATGATTATTTTTTTACTTTCTTTACTTTCTTTTCTTTCTCTCTTTTTTGAAAAAAAGAGAGAAAGAAAAGAAAGTAACAAAGAAAAGAAAGAGAGAAAAAACTTTATCAAACTCTATTGATTAGTTTTCTTTCTATTGTTTTTTATATTAAAATTTTTTTCTCATTTTCTTTTGGTTCTTTTCTTTTTCTCTTTTTTTATAAAAAAAAGAGAAAAAGAAAAGAACGGTTTTTAAAATTTTTACTTATCCGGCAGTTTTGATGCGGCTATAGCGTCGCTAAGCCCGGGAATGTTCGGAACGCCCTTGAGCGGTTTTGTTGTTTTTGGTTCCGATGAAAAGTTTTTCGTTGCGTTTTTGAAACGCTCTTTAAAACTCGTTATGGGAACGGCTCTGTCCGCCAAGTCTTTTATTTCGCTTATGGGCGTTTCCTTTGACGGAGGTTTATTCGTTTGCGGCTTTTCCTCCGCCTTTTTTACGGGAGACGGCTCGCCTATTTTTGTTAAGACAACCTCAAGCGAATCGCCGTTCTTGACGGGGTCGATAAATTCCGCGCTTCTGCCGTTTACGAGTATGTCAAACTTCATACGGCTTGTCGCAGGCGGCGGTTGAAAGTTTACCGCCAAGAGAGCGTCGGAAACCGTTGTCGTTTGCGGCGTTTCTTTATAGACGATGTTTGCGCCGTCGGTTATCTTCGTTTTCTCCGTCGCGCTCTTGCCGTTTACCGTAAGTTCCGCGCCGGCAGTAGGTATGTGATATTCCTTATTGTTAAATGTAATGCGAAGGCTTGTCGCCTGTTCTCCTATGTCTAACACTTCTTTTAAAGTCGGCGAATCGTTTATGTTACATTTTATAACGTCGCCGTTTTTAACCTTATCGGAAAGTTTGGCGATATTGCCGTTGAGGAGAATTTCAACGGGAAGATTAAAGTGAGATTTTGCGCCGTTTAGAGTGTAATTCATTCGCTTGCCTTCGTAAGACAAGCCCTCGCTGTTTAAAACAGCGCCGACGGTGTTTTCTTCGATTTTTGTCACCGTATCGCCGTCGTTAAGCTCCGCGTCCATACTCGCGTTTTTCCCGTTTATCGCGTAGGTAAAAGCGATTTTTACATCTTTTCCGTTTACGCGAACAATATTTTCGCTTTCATTTGAAACAACGTCTTTTAAATACACTTTTGGAGGAGAGCCGTCTTTGCCGCGAACAATTTCGATTTTGTCACCGCTTTTTACGACGGTGTCCATAGTTGCATCCTCGCCGTTTACTTTGACTAAAGCAAGCGAGCCGACGTTTCCGGGAAAAAATTTTGTTTTGCCGTCAATTGTAATCGTGAGCGCAAGAGAAGGTCTGCCGTTGTATTTCTTTAAATTCACCCCCGCATTTAGGAGGGCGTCGGAAACCGTTATATCTCTGAAATTAAATAAATCGTGTTCTTTGCCGTTTACGAAAATCTTGAAAAAATGCAAAGTATTTGCGGACGCGATTTTTAAAATTCCAAGCGGCGTAACGGAATCCGATGTTTGAAGTTCGGCTGGAAGCTCTTCTAT
The DNA here is from genome assembly GCA_017635875.1 of Selenomonadaceae bacterium. GTDB lineage: Bacteria > Bacillota > Negativicutes > Selenomonadales > Selenomonadaceae > RGIG9201. Next base: position 15,875 of record JAGBKP010000221.1, read on the forward strand.
TCCTTCGACTTTGTCGGGCTTTCTGACCGCTACTTTGTCTTTAGGCATATTTAAAATTTCAGCTAAGTACGCGGAAAGATTCGGCGTAAGCGCGCCTCCGCCAACAAGTATGGTCGCTTGCGGCGGGGAGCCGTTTAAGTTTATGATTTCTTGCGCGATTGCTTCGGCTAAACTTTTGACGGCAGGCTCTATTGATTTTATGATTTCGTCCGCCGTTAAATTATAATCGATACCGAGTATATCCGAAAATTCCGCGCTTTCGCCCTTTGTAGCCTTGCGTTTTACGCTTTCCGCCACTTTAAAATCCAACAAAAAATGCTTTGATAAGGCTTCGGTTATCTCGTCGCCCGCAAGCGGCACCATTCCGTAAGCAAACACAGAGCCGTCTTTAGTGAGCGCAACGTCGCTTGTGCCTGCGCCGATGTCTACAAGCGCGAGATTGAGATGGCGCATAGTCGGCGGTATCAGCACGTTTATCGCGGCGATAGGTTCAAGGGTAAGCGCGCGCATATTAAGTCCCGCGTTTGCCAGCGCGGACTGCATAGAATCAATGACTTGCCGCGGCAAAAACGTGGCTATAACCGAAACTTTCGCCGTATTTCCTCTTTGCCCCACGAGAGATTTCAGCTCTATGCCGTCAAGTTCGTAGGAAATAGTTGAATACCCGACGCAGTAATACTCGGAAATGTCGTCTATGGTTTTTGAATTCGCAAGTTTTGATTGGGCTTTTTGCACGCCCAAAAATTCCAAATTTTCCTCGTCTGCTTTTGTTATAACGTCGTTTATGTTGACCTCTGCCTCGCCTCTCATAGTGTATAGCGATCGTCCGGCCGCCGCAACCGCCGCGCTGTTTAGCGAGACCGTTTGCTCCTCAAGTATGCTCTTTACTTCGCCTATGAGGGCGGCGACTTCCGGCACGTCGTGAATTTGTCCGTCAAGCATCGCGCGCGTCTGGTGTTCTTTTCGTACGGTCGCAAGAATTTTCATAACGCCCGCGTTTTCTTCGGCGACGATGCCTATAACGCTTCTTGTGCCAATATCGAGCGCAAAAATATACTCGGACGATTTTGCGGCGGTTTTTTCGGGATTTTTCGCCTCAAAATCTTCGATAGTTTGAGAATCGGTAGAAATTTCCTCGGTTTTAGCGTTTTCTTCCGTTTCGGAAGATGTTTCGATATTTTCGTTAAATATTTGATTATTTTCGGATTTTCTTTTTTTATTTGAAAATTTTTTTCTGTTTTTCATAAAAAAACTCCCTGCGAAAAGGTTTTTTTTATAACTTCTAGAATTTATGTGTATAATCCTTTTTTTATGAAAATAAATTTTTGACGGGAGAAACTTATGGCAGAAGAATTTATTACCGGAATGGATTTTCGGCTTATGATTTTAGGCGCATACAGCGAGCTTATACTTTCTTACGAAGAAATAAACAAAATAGCAAAATCCAAAGAAAGCGGTACGCAAGTTTTGCGCACGGTAGCCTCTGCCGTGCTTCCGATTGTGAGCGCAAAAGATATGAGCATAGGCGGGCTTTCGCGGCGCGTAGCGACCGCCGCGCGCCTTGGCGCAAGGGGAAATTCCGGCGTTGTGGTTGCGGAACTTTTTCGCGGCATCAGCAAAGGCTTGCAGGGAAAATATGACGCTACGTCTTCTGAATTCGGTAAAGCGTTTCAATATGGAATACTTCACGCGCAAAGAATAATAAAGGACGGCTACGAGGCGCCTATTATCACGATTGCAAAAGCCGTAGCGAAGGGCGCGTACCAACTTGTGCGTAAAAGACGCCCCATAGCTGAAATTTTGGAAGCGGCGATAACGGCGGGCGAGGCGGCGATAAAAAATCTTTCGGATGTCGATTCCGGCGCGATGATTATGGTTATATTTTTGAAAGGCTGTCTAAAAGGGCTTGACGGGCATTTCGTGTCGCCTTATTCAAGTTTGACCCTCCCCATAACAAGCGGCGACAACATACCGGACCCAAGGGAGGATTTGGTGCGACCGTATTGCGTGCGCTTTAGAGCGAGAAACCAAAAAATCACCGAAGAAGAAATGGCAAGAGAATTAAAAGAGTTCGGCGATAACGCTATAGTTGAAAGGCGCGAAAACGGAATTTTTGTGCATATTCACACGGAACACCCCGGCACGCTCCTGGAATGGGCGGTCGGTTTGGGTCCGCTCCGCGAAATTCACATAACGAATATGAGCGAGCCTCACGCGCTCGGTATAAACAGCGCGCTTTTAGACGTTGCGATAATCGTCGCGCCTACGGAAGGAGGCGAGGAACCGTTTCAAAAAGCGGGGGCGCATATTATAGTTAAGAGCAGGAAAAATCGCCTAACTTCCGTTGAAGATCTGCTTCGAGCGGCGCATAGCGACCTTGCGATGTCCTACGTAATGATTTCCGATACCAAAGACGATTTAATGGTATTTCGTCAGGCAAAATATTTACTTGAAGACAGAGTGGAACTTGTTCCGGCTGAAAACGCGGAAGATGCGCTAAAAGCGGTTAAACTCTTTGACGACAGCTTAACCGCAAAAGAAAACGCCGCAAAAATGCTTGCGGCGATTTGATGATAAAACCTTACTTTCTTTTCTCTTTCTTTTTTGAAAAAAAGAAAGAGAAAAGAAAGTAACAAAGAAAAGAGAAAGAAAAAACTTTAATATAAAAAATATTTTCTTTTTTAAAACAACACAAAAGTTAAGAGCGCGTTGAACACAAATATGGCGATAATGGAGGACACAACGGTTTTTGTTGTGGCTTTTCCCACGCCCTCCGCGCCGTTTGGCGAATTTAAGCCGTAGTAGCAACCAAGAACCGCTATTATACTTCCGAAGAATACGGCTTTTATAACGCCGCCGGTGATGTCGAAGCTGTTGCAATAAATTTCTATGGAATTAAAAAATACAACGGAGCTGACGCCGGAATAAAACACAGCGGTAATAAGTCCGCCTAAAACGCCGATAATGTCGCCGAATATGGTTAAAATCGGCACTACTATCATGCAAGCTATCATTCTTGGGACAATTAAATAATCTATGGGGTTCACCGCCATAACTTTTAGAGCGTCGATTTGCTCCGTAACTTTCATCGTGCTGATTTCGGCCGTTATAGCAGAGCCTACGCGCCCCGCGCAAACGATGCCTACCAAAACCGGACCGAGTTCCCTTCCTATGGCTATGCCTATGACTGCGCCTAAAGTTGACTCTGCGCCGAATTTTATAAATTGCGCCGCCGTTTGAAGGGTCATTACGACGCCTGTAAACGTAAGCGTAAGCGTAACTATCATTAAAGAATCGACGCCAAGATGCGACATTTGATTTATTATGGAAGAAAAACGCGGTTTTTTAAAAACGTGCCTCATACTTTCAAAATATAGGAGCGTCACCGCGCCTAAAGCAGTGAGTCTGTCCAAGGTTATTTTCCCGATTGTTTCAAGAAATTTCATAATGTCACCTCGATTTGTTATGTTAATGATTTTAACAATCTATCATAAATATGTAAACAATTTTTTTTAAAGGAAGATGAATATGAAACAAAAATTTTATGCTGTAAAAAACGGTCGTAATGTCGGAATTTATAATTCTTGGGCGGAATGTGAAAAAGAAGTTAAAGACTTTAAGGGAGCAAAATATAAAAGTTTTTCTAATGAACAAGATGCGCTCGAGTGGATGAAAGGCGATAGGTATCAAAAGGACAAAATTTTTAACGAAGAAGAAGCGGATTTTATAATTTACACGGACGGATCGTGTTTGAAAAATCCCGGAGCGGGCGGTTGGGCGGCTGTTATTATTGATAAAAAAACGGGCGAGACAGAAGAAATTACGGGCGGAGAAAATTTTACCACAAACAACAGAATGGAGTTAGCCGCCGCGCTTTTTGCTCTTTTACATATAAAAAATAATTCCAAAATTGTTCTCATAACGGACAGCGCATATTTAAGAGGAGCTTTTACAGAAAATTGGATAAAAAGTTGGCAAAAACGCAAGTGGAAAACGTCGGAATACGCGGAGGTAAAAAACAGAGATTTGTGGGAAAAACTTGTATCGGAAGTCGACCGTCATAAAGTGAATTTTCAATGGGTAAAAGGACACGCGGGAAATCCTCAAAACGAAAGATGCGATTTTTTGGCAAGAACGGAAGCAAAAAAGCAAAAAAATATGAACGAAATGCAATAAAATAATTGACGAAAAAAATTTTTTTTCGTATAATTTCCATAGATTTATTTTGAGTTTTCGATAAAAATTTTAGGAGGATTTAATATGCCAAGAGGAAATTTAGAACAACAAATTGAGGCCATTGACGAAAAAATCGAAAAAGCGATGACTCGCGTAAAAGAATTAAAAGCGAAACGTCAAGAACTTATAGAGAAAAAAGATTCCGTTGCTATGCAGGAAGTGGCGCAAATTCTTCAAGAAAAAAATATGTCGGCAGAGCAAGCCATCGAAATTCTCCGCAATCACAATTTTTAAAAAATCGCGCCTTTTTGGCGCATTTTTTATTATGAGTCTTGATGAAATATTTTTAACAAAGGAGCGTATAAAATGAAAAAAATATTTTTAATTTCTTTGGCAATCGCGCTTATGATTTTAGGCGGTTGCAGCTACAGCGCAAGTCACGATTCGAAGGCTTCGCTTAACGTAAGTACGGACGGAAAAGTTGAAACAAGCGCATCGTCGGCGATTTATACGGAAAGA
>JAGBKP010000222.1 GCA_017635875.1 Selenomonadaceae bacterium
GCAAACGGCAAGCAAAATAGGCGCGGAAATTCATACGCATATGTCTGAAACAGAAGGAGAAGTTAAAGACTGCGTAAAAAATTACGGAAAGCGTCCATTTGCGCATGTGGAATCCACAGGTCTGTTTGAAAACGGAACTCTCGCGGCTCATTGTGTGCATTTAAACGACGAAGATATTGAGATTATAAAGAAATACAACATTCGCGCCGCGCATAATCCGGGAAGTAATTTAAAACTAGCGTCGGGCGTTGCGCCCGTGACGAAACTTTTGAATGAAGGCGTAATGGTGGCTCTCGGCACGGACGGAGCGTCAAGCAACAATAATTTGGATATGCTCGAAGAAATTCGGCTTGCCGCGCTCTTAGCGAAGGTAGAGAGCAACAATCCGGAATCCGTCCCCGCGCTTACTGCGTTAAAAATGGCGACGGAACACGGCGCAAAAGCTGTGGGTGTTAAAAATATCGGCAAAATCAAAAAGGAATACAAAGCCGATATTGTATTATACGATATAACGGGCGCAAATTGGAGACCGCACTATAATCTCGCGTCAAATCTCGTATATTCCGCAAACGCGGGCGATACTGATACTGTAATCGTAGACGGCAAAATTTTGATGGAAAACAAAAGGCTGACTACTATAGATGAAGAAAAGGTATACGCCGAAGTGGATAAATGCGTTGCGCGGCTGATGAAATAATACTTTACATAATTATATTATTCAGTATATAATAGCGTATTATTACGCTTAGGGGGCTAAAATATTGGAAGATATGCTTTCAATTCACGACCTTTCCGTATCGGAAGTCGAAGATATTTTATCTTTTGCGGCTGAATTAAAGGCTATGCAAAAATCCGGGGTAAAACATGAGATTTTAAAGGGAAAATCCCTTGGTATGATTTTTGAAAAATCTTCAACAAGAACTCGCGTTTCCTTTGAAGTGGGTATGTATCAATTAGGCGGGCAGGCTCTCTTTCTGTCGAGTCGCGATTTGCAGCTTGGACGCGGCGAGCCTATAAAAGATACGGCAAGGGTATTATCGGGGTATCTTGACGGCATTATGATAAGAACTTTCGGTCACGAAAGAGCGGAAGAACTTGCAAAATACGCGTCAATTCCAGTGATAAACGCGCTGACGGATTTGCTTCACCCTTGTCAAGTGCTGACGGATTTACTCACAATTCGCGAATACAAGGGCAAGAATTTAAAAAATCTCAAAATAGCTTATGTCGGCGACGGCAACAATATGACGCACTCTTTCCTTTACGGCGCGGCAAAGACGGGTATGACGCTTTCCGTCGCGACGCCGAAAGAATACGCGCCGAAGAATTTTGTAGTGAAAAACGCTATGGAGGACGCAAAGGAAACCGGGGCGAAAATCGAGATTTTAAACGACCCCGTAAAGGCAGTGGAATTTGCGGATATTGTGGTAACGGACACTTGGGCGAGTATGGGGCAAGAGGCGGAACACGACGAGCGCAAAAAGATTTTCGCGCCCTATCAAGTGAATAAAGATTTATTGTCCCACGCGGACAAACGCGCGATTGTAATGCACTGTTTGCCAGCGTACCGAGGCGAAGAAATCACCGACGAAGTCTTTGAAGCGAACGCAAGCGTTATCTTTGAAGAAGCGGAAAACCGTTTGCATACGCAAAAAGCGATTATGGCATTAACTATGAGTGATTTTTAAAAGATAAAAATGGGGGTCAAGGGGGACAAGTTCCCCTTGCAGGGTGCAGGGACAGAGTCCCTGCTGGGGTACGGGGTGAAACCCCGTGTTTGAAATTCCGTGTTATTAAAAGGAGATTTAAATAATGGCAAAGATTCAAAAAGTTGTATTAGCGTATTCGGGCGGGCTTGATACGTCCGTTATTATTCCTTGGTTAAAGGAAAACTACGATAATTGCGAGGTTATCGCTGTTTGCGCCGATGTGGGGCAAGGCGACGAACTTGACGTTGTGCAGGAAAAAGCGATGGCCTCCGGCGCTTCGAAAGTGTTTATCGCGGATTTGACGAGGGAATTTTTGGAAGATTATGTTTGGCCGACGCTTAAAGCGGGCGCGGTTTATGAGGGCAAATATCTATTAGGCACGTCCTTTGCGCGTCCCATTATCGCAAAGAAATTGGTGGAAATCGCAAAACAAGAGGGCGCGGACGCTATCGCCCACGGCGCGACGGGTAAAGGCAACGACCAAGTGCGCTTTGAACTAACGGTAAAGGCGCTTATGCCGAATATTAAGATAATCGCTCCTTGGCGCGAGTGGAATTTGGATTCCCGTTCCGCCGAGATTGAGTACGCAAAAAAGCATAATATTCCCGTCGCGACGGAAAATAAAACCTACAGTATGGACAGAAATATTTGGCATCTTTCCCACGAAGGTTCCGATTTGGAAGATCCGTGGAACGAGCCGAAAAACAGTATGTTCCTCATCTCTAAGGCGCCGGAGGACGCGCCGGACACGCCGGAATACGTCACCGTATGCTTTGAAAAAGGCAATCCCGTAGCGGTGAACGGCGAAAAAATGGGCGCGGTGGAGCTCTTGACTAAGCTGAATGAAATCGGCGCAAGAAACGGCGTTGGCATAGCGGATATTTGCGAAAATCGCCTTGTGGGTATGAAATCTCGCGGCGTTTACGAAAATCCCGGCGGCGCGATTTTGTATTACGCCCATCGCGAACTTGAATATTTGTGCTTAGACCGCGCGACTTACCACTATAAGGAGCAAGTTGCGGTGCGTTACGGCGAACTTGTCTATGACGGTATGTGGTTTTCGCAACTGCGCGAAGCTCTCGCCGCATTTGTTGACAGCACGCAGGAAACGGTAACGGGTACGGTGCGCCTTAAATTATACAAAGGAAACATAATCGCGGCGGGGTCTAAATCGCCTTATTCCTTATACAGTCAAGAGTTTGTAACATTTGAACACGACGACGTATACGACCAAGCGGACGCGACAGGCTTTATCAATCTGTTTGGCTTGCCCTTAAAAGTCCGCGCTCTTATGCAGGAGCAGTCGAAATGAGCGAGAAACTTTGGGGCGGCAGGTTCTCAAAAACTACCGACGAGATGATAAACGAGTTTCAAGCCTCGATAGACTTCGATAAGCGTATGTATTACGAAGATATTGCAGGCTCTATTGCCCACGCGACGATGCTTGAAAAGTGCAAGATTATTTCCTCGGAGGATAAAGACGCTATTATCGCGGGGCTGAAACAGATTTTAACCGATATTGAAGCGGGCAAATTTGATTTTTCCGTGGACTTAGAGGATATTCACATGAATATCGAAAAACGCCTCACGGACGCTATAGGCGAAGCGGGCGGCAGACTTCACACCGCTCGCAGCCGAAACGACCAAGTCGCCCTCGACACTCATCTCTACATTCGCCGCGAAGTGGCGGAAATTGAAGCTCTCATAATAGATATGCAAGCGGCGATTTTGGAAACAGCGGAAAAATACAAAGAGGTTATAATGCCCGGGTATACGCATCTTCAAAGGGCGCAACCGATTTTGTTTTCACATCATCTGCTCGCGTATTTTGCTATGCTCGTAAGGGATTTTGCAAGATTTCAGGGAGTCTACGAAAGAGCGGATATAATGCCTTTGGGCGCGGGCGCGCTTGCGGGTACGACTTTTCCCATAGACCGCGAATTTGTGGCGAAAGCGTTAAACTTTGGCAGTATCTATCACAACAGTTTGGACGCGGTAAGCGACAGGGATTATATAATGGAATTCTTGTCTGCCGCTTCCATTTTGATGGTTCATCTTTCAAGACTCAGCGAAGAAACAATTCTCTGGTGCAGCCGCGAATTTTCATTTATAGAGCTTGACGATGCCCATTGTACGGGGTCGTCGATGATGCCGCAGAAGAAAAATCCCGACGTGTCTGAACTTGTGAGAGGAAAAACCGGGCGGGTAATAGGTCATTTAATGGCGATGCTTACCGTTGTAAAAGGCTTGCCGCTTGCGTACAATAAAGACTTGCAGGAGGACAAAGAGGGGATTTTCGACGCTATCGACACGGTGAAATTTTCCATTTTGGTTTACGCAAGAATTTTACGCGGTATGAAGGTGAAGGAAGAAGTCACAAGGCGCGCCGTCGAAGAAGATTTTTCAAACGCTACGGATTTAGCGGATTATTTGGTGAAAAAGGGTATGCCTTTTAGAAACGCCCATAGTGTCGCAGGAAAAGCCGTGCATATCGCCATTGAAAAAGGCGTATACTTAAAGGATTTAACACTTGAAGAATATAAAAATCTTTCCCCGCTTTTTGAAGAAGATATTCATAAGGCAATTTCCCCCGAAGTTTGCGTAGCGGGCAGAAATTCTCTCGGCGGCACAAGTTACGAGCAGGTAGAATTGCAATTAAAAACCGCTAGGGAACTTGTGGAAGCCGAAACAAAATATTACAATGAAGCCGCAAGTTTGCAGCATTTGATTTAGTTTTTAAACCTTACTTTCTTTCTCTTTTTCTTTTTTGAAAAAAAGAAAAAGAGAAAGAAAGTAACAAAGAAAGAGAAAAAGAAAAAACTTTAATATATTTAATAAGAATTTTTATAATAAAATTTTTTTCTCTTTTTTCTTTTGTTACTTTTCTTTTTTCTCTTTTTTTATAAAAAAAGAGAAAAAAGAAAAGTAAATAATTTATTAAATTTTAAAGAAGGTGTTTGTCGTGAATTGGTTAAAGAGGATAAATTTAAAAAATCAGAAAGGTTTTACGCTTATGGAAGTGGTGGTGGCTTGCGCTCTTATCGCCATACTTTCCTCTATTGCCATACCTAAATTTTTTACGAGCGTGGTGACGGCAAACACCGTGAAAGTTAAGAGCGATTTGCAGACGATAGACACCGCCATTGTGCTTTATATGACCGATAACGGCAGTACGCCCGCAAATGTTTCGGAGCTTAAAGATTATATAATCGACGCGCAAAATCTGAAACCTCCCACAGGGAAAGAGTGTTATTTAAAGGGGCAGGATACGCCTGTTAAAATCGCGGACAGCGACTATAAAATACAGTCGATAGACAACGATTATCGCGCGACTTGCGACGGAAAAACGGCAAACGAATATGGAAAGTGACATAAAATTTTCTTTGACGCTTTTAAAAAAAGAGCGCATACTCATTTTAACGGGTATGGGAGTTTTTCTCCCTGCGCTTTTTTTTACGAAAGCGTCTTTTAGTTTATCTGTTACGACGATTATTTTTTATATATTTTTGCTCATAATCGGAATATTTGACGCGAGATACGGACTTATTTTTGATAAAATTTTGATATGTTTTATGAGCGCGTTTCTAATTTTATTTTGCTCGTTTAACGATATTTTTCCGCCCATAACGGAGGGATTTTTAACCGCAATTTCATGTTCTGTTTTTCTGATTTTAATACAGATAATAAGCAAAAACGGAATAGGAGGCGGAGATATTAAATTGATATTTTGCCTTTCGTTTTGGCTTGGATTTTATAAACTTTTACTCGCATTTTATATCGCGGTGTTTTCCGCTTTAATAGCCGTTATTTGTATTTCAAAATTCAGAAAAAGAGGGGCGTTAATTCCTTTCGGAGTTTTTATCTCATTCGGTTCGATAATATCTTTTTTATACGGCGAAAAGATTATGTATTGGTTCGGAGAATTTTTCTTATGAATTTAGACAACAGAGGATTTTTATATGCGGAAGTCTTGATTATGATTGCAATTATGGGAACGCTTTTTACGGTGGGCGCGATAGCGGGAAGAAATTTTTTGGCGAACACAATCGCAGAATTTGAAGCCGCAAAACTTATCGCAAGTATTAGAAATGTACAGGAACTAAACAGAAATTCTTACATTGTTCGCGAGGGAGAATTTAAGAAGATAGAGCCTAAAAATTCGACGCTTTTTATAATAGATATAGATGATAATTCATATAAAATAAAATCAACGCCCTTAAAATTTGAAATTCGTGACTATACAGCGATAAAAAACATTACATATAAGGCAACATCATCTTTTGGCAGCGGTATTATTTTTAATATTGACGGAAATCCCAAAAGACTTGGAAGTGTAGAAATTAAAGCAAAATTGACCGAAAAAAATGCAAATCGTTATGTTATAATAGATAAAGCAGGCAGAATAAGAATGGACAGAATAGTGCGATGAAAAACGAACGCGGATTTATGCTTTTGGAAGTATTGCTATTATCTTTTATTCTCATTGGTTTTACCGCTATCATATATTTATATAACGCATCATTAAGAGCTGAAAAAACTGTCGCTGTAAGAACTGCGGCGCTGTATTTGGCGGAAGAAGAAATGAATTATTTGCAGGATTTAAGAGACAACAAAAAATTAAGCGAAGGACATTATGATTATTTAGGCGAACACGAACTTAAGTTAAATTCTGTAGATTATAAAGTTTACGCAGATGTAACGAAACAAGATGAAGAAATTTTAAACGCGAAAGTAACCGTTAAGTGGAAAATTTTTAACAAGGAGCGAGAATTAAAATTAGAACGACTGATATTAAATCAAAAACTAAATTATTCGACATAAATCAAAAAGGTTTTATTCTTTTTGAAAATTTAATTTCTCTTTCCGTAATTTTTATTCTTTTATCCGCTATTGGAAGCGTAATTTATTATACGATAAAAACCAGCAGAGATATAAAAGGAGATTTGGAATTATCGAGAGAATTATCCGTTGTAATGGAGCGAATAACAGAAGACGCAAATTTAGCTGATAGAGTAAAACTTACTCGTTTACAAACCGGAGATACTGTTTTTATAGAATATAGAAATAAAATAAGCGAATCGCAAAATTATTCACTAAATAAAATTTCATACGGACTTATGGACGCTCCAACTCACGGATTATCGCGTATAGTGGTAGACGGCGCATCCGCGCCATTAACGGGCGACAGCGAACTTGGTCAAGTGCATATAACTAAATTTGAAACCAAAAAAATTTCTAATCATTTATTCACTGTAGAACTAACCGGAATCAGCAGAGTTACAAATCATACCTACACTTTAAAAACCGCTATTTATACGCAAGGTGAAGTTACGGAACAATGAATAAAAAATTTATTAAAAGCGAGAGAGGATTTGTTTCTTTTTTCGCGCTTATGGCGTTAATCGCCGCCTCATTTATAGGAAGCGGACTGATGATTTTGACAAACGAAAGCGCAAAAACTACGCGTCATCACGAAATAGCCGCTCAGCTTCGATACGATGCGGAGAGCGCGGTGGAAAAAATCGCTTGCGATATAGAAAACAAAAAACTTATCTTGCCGAACGATATAAAATATATCGACGAATATGTGGTATATGCCGAATATCTTCCGCATTTTGAAAGCGACAACAAAACATTAAAAGCGTCGATAAAATACGCTAACGGCGGTATAAGAATTTTTGCTATAGCGGAAAAAACAGACGAACAATTTACAACTTTGGGAACGGCTGAAGGTTTTATGCAGGAAAATGAGGGAGAATATAAGTGGAAATACTGGATAAAAGTAAAATAAAACTCATTGTCGGTTACTATCATACATTTCAAAAAAAATTCTTTAAAATTTTTAGAAAACGCCCGTCAGAAAGCGTCGGAATTTATGTTTCAGACAATTATGTTTATTTGGTATCAATTTTTTACGATTCCAATAATTGGCATCTCTTTTCCTTTGCAAAACAGGAACTACCCACATACAATTATGAAGAAAAAGCTGCGAAATGGTCAAGAGAAATACTTGATAAAAATAATTTAAACAACGCTATAATAAACATTGGTACTCCGGACAAAATTTTAATGAAACGCGAAATACCTCTAAAAAACATACCAAAAGAAAATTTAAAAGAAACCATATATTGGGATTATGCCGCGTATTATTTTAACCACAATGAAGAATTTAATGTAGCGTATTATCCTATCGACGATGAATTATATTTTGCGGCGGGACTTGAAGTGGTAAATCAAAAACGCGCTTATAAATTTTTTAAAGATAAAGAAATTTCCATTTCAAATTGGACAACTTTTCCTTCAAATGTTGTACTAAATATTCAAGACACTTATATAAGCATATTTGATAAAAATATAAATGTGTCGCCGGATGTGAATTTATCAAAATTAAACGAATATACGCCTGCAATTTACGCGGCAATGGTAGGCGCTAATTTATTTGAAGATGAAGATAATATTGTATTTCCGCCTCCCTACCCTACTGAGTTTTTAAATTGGAAACTAATAGCGTTAACTGTTTTTATGCTTGGCATTTTATCGCTTAGCTCCATATTTCTTTATGATTATTACAAACTATATTCTCTGCAAAACAAATTACAAACCACAAATTCCGAACTTCAAAATTTATCTGCATACAAGACAAGAATGAAAATCTATAATTATATTTTAAAAGATACAATAGAGCGAGAACAATTTCTTATTGACAAAACAAAAAATCGCCTTCCTTTTGCGGGCGTAATTTTACATCTTGGAACTTTAACTACGGACGGAGTTATGTTAACCGCAGTAAAATCAGATGACGATAAAATTACAATCGAAGGAGAAGCGATCAGCGAATATGATATGAAAAATTTCTTCGATAAAATAAACGCTAGAAAAGATATATTTATAAAATCTCCAAAATCGTTAAAGGTAGACAATAAAGACAAAATTAAATTTTCTTTTTCAATAAATCTATAGGTGAATTTATGAGAGGAGACAGAAAATATTTAGCTTTCGTTTTAACTTTTCTTACACTCTTAAGCGTCTTTTTTTATTATCGTATTCACTTGGAAATAGAAGCTGAATGTGAAGAAGTTAAAAGTAAAATTGCTCAAAATCAAAAGCAAATTATTTTAATAAACAAATTTAGTGATACGCATAAGCAGATTGATGAAGAAATGGCAAGTTTAGCCAAAAGGCATTTTCCGGCGGTTGAGGCTTTTCCGGAATTTTCAAACGAAGAAAGCGTTATCTCATACCTAAACGAAGCCGCTACAGACCACAATCTGCAAGTTTTGCTTTTAAACTCTGACGATTTAAAAGAAGATAACGATAAAAAAAGTTTTATAAAAGTTTTTCACATAAAAGTACAAGGCGATTATTTTCATATTTTGGATTTTTTATACGAACTTAACAACAGCGATAAATTTTTTGACGCAAGACGATTTTATTTAAAAAACGACAATGGAATTTTAACCATGGATATGGAAATAAATCGGTATTTTTCAAATAATAATACGAGGTAAAATCTATGAAAAAAATTTTTGTTCTCTGCGTTATTTTTTTTATCGGCGCATCTTTAACTCTTGCCGCTCCCGCTAAAAATAACGCAAAAAATGTTCCCGTTGTGACTCAAGGCAAACCCATTCCAAGTGAATTAAAAGAGGGCGATTTTTCAATCAAATTAGGCGACCCTATGGGCGAAAAATATTTGAAATTTTTCGGCAAGCCTCGCCTTATTTTAAACAACGGCGAAAGTTACACTTGGCGCTCGCGTCTTAATTTATACAGCCCGGAACTTGTAATAAAGCTTAAACCGAGCAAAGTGATATGGACGATTATAGCAGACCATTTGCCTATGATAAAAACGCCGGACGGCATCGGCTTTGGCTCTACCAGAGAAGAAATCGAAGCCGTTTACGGTAAAGCAAAAGACTATACCTCGCCGGGCGGCGATATTGTGCTTTCTTACGGAGGCGACCCGATTCGCGACCCGTTTATGCGTTTTCGTTTAACGGGCGCAAAAGAAAAACGCGTCACTTATATGATTATCGGTCATTACAATGTCGACGTGAAAAAACCTAAAGGAAAATTAGTGAGATAATTATTTTTAAAAACCTTACTTTCTTTTTTCTCTTTCTTTTTTGAAAAAAAGAAAGAGAAAAAAGAAAGTAACAAAGAAAAAAGAGAAAGAAAAAACTTTATCAGTTTTAACTTTTAGGATTAGTTATTACATTTTTTATTTTTTCGCCGCCGAAATTTTGCTCTCCGTTCCGTTCAAGAGTCTTTCAATGTTAGCTTTATGTCTTACTATTATTAAAACGGCGACAACGACGCCAAAAATCACAAATTCGCTAGGCTCGTTAAAAACATACGCAAGTATCGGCACAAATGCGGCGGCAACGCAAGAGCCAAGCGAAACATAACGGGTAAAATAAACTATCGCAAACCAAATTAAAAATACGATAACCGTAACTTTTCCCATAAGCATTGCTATAACGCCAAGTCCCGTGGCGACTCCTTTGCCGCCTTTAAATTTTAAAAAAATCGAAAGGGAATGACCGATAATGGCAAGCGCGCCCGCAAGAGCCATAGCAAGCGGCGTACCCGATAAGACGGCGGCTATATATACGCTGATAAATCCCTTCAAAAAATCGCAGACAAAAATCAAAAACCCCGCCGCTTTTCCCAAAGTTCGCCAAGCGTTTGTCGCGCCTATGTTCTTGCTGCCATGTTCCCTTAAATCCACTCCGTAAACGCTTTTCCCGATAATAAGCCCCGAAGGAACGGAGCCTAAAACATAAGCGAAAATAAGCGAAAAAATCATTGAAATCATACTTTAATCCTCCTCGTCCTCTTTTCTGTTCCTGACGGTAAATCTTATCGGCGTTCCCTCAAAACCGAAACTTTCCCTTAAACGGTTTTCGATAAAACGCAAATATGAAAAGTGCATCAATTTCTCGTCATTTACAAAGATAATAAATTTCGGCGGCGCGATAGCAACCTGCGTCATAAAGAGAATTTTAAGCTGCCTGCCCTTGTGCATAGGCGGAGGATTGACAGACACCGCGTCCCTTATAAGTTCGTTTAATACGCTTGTCTGTATTCGCATAGATTGTTGTTCGGCGACATATTTCACAAGCTCCGTAACGCGGTTCACCCTTTGCCCCGTCAAAGCGGACGCGTAAAGAATGGGCGCGTACTGCAAAAATCCCAGCTCTTCCCTTAACGTGTCGGTGAAACGAAGCGTAGATTTATCGTTTTTATCGGGGAAAATATCCCATTTGTTGACGACGATGACAACGCCCTTGCCGGAATCGTGGGCGTAGCCCGCGATTTTTTTATCTTGTTCGGCGACTCCCACGCTTGCGTCAATCATCATAAGCACAACGTCTGCGCGGTCAACGGCGCGAAGAGAACGAATGACGCTGTAACGCTCAATCGCATCCTCGATTTTTCCGCGCCGTCTCATTCCTGCGGTATCAATAAGCGTAAACTTTATATTGTCCTTGACAAAATGAGTGTCGATAGCGTCCCTCGTCGTGCCCGGGATATTGCTTACGATAACCCGCTCTTCGCCTAAAATTTTATTTACGATAGAAGATTTTCCGACGTTCGGGCGACCGATAACAGCTATGGCGATTTCGTCTTTGTCCTCTTTTTCTTCTGCGTCTTTAGGAAAAGATTCCACGATTTTATCGAGCAAATCTCCCAAATTAAGCGCGTTTGCGGCGGAAATGCCGATAGGGTCGCCAAGTCCCAGCGCGTAAAATTCGTATATATCGTTTTCTCTTTCAACGCCGTCTATCTTATTCACCGCAAGCACTACAGGCTTTTTCGCGCTCCTTAACATTTTACCGACTTCGTTGTCCGCGTCGGTCAACCCCGTTCTGCCGTCCACGACAAAAACGATAACGTCCGCTTCTTCCATAGCTATCTGCGCCTGGTTTCGCATAGACGAAAGTATTTCGTTAGCGTCATCAAACTCAATCCCGCCGGTATCTATCATCGTAAATTCTTTGTCAAGCCACTGTGCGTCCATATAAATTCTGTCGCGCGTCACGCCGGGCATATCGTCCACTATAGACACGCGCTTTTGCCCTATTTTGTTAAACAGAGTGGATTTTCCTACGTTAGGTCTACCCACTATCGCAACTATCGGTTTTGCCATTTTGTTCTCCTTATTTATCTTATTATTTACTTTCTTTTTTCTCTTTCTTTTTTGAAAAAAATAAAGAGAAAAAAGAAAGTAACAAAGAAAAAAGAGAAAGAAAAAACTTTATCAGCTTTAAATCAAGGATTAAGCATTACACTTTTATATTTTTATATTAAAGTTCTTTTTCTTTTAGTTACCGTTTATTATTTTTAAATATATCCTGCGTTGCTCATTTTCATAGCGTCAACTTTTTCATCAAAACTATAATTTTTAAAATCAGCCAACGCCAAAAAAAATTCGGTTCCCGTTTTTACCGCTTCAATTTTGGTATCGGGAAATTCCGCTTTTAAATCCTTAAGCGAATAATCGTCCAAAAAGATTTCTTCGCCGCTCCTTAAAGAGGCGGCCGGAATTATAATTCCGTTTATTTTTTCTTTTGTTTCTTTTAGCTTGTTTAAAATATCTCTGCCGCTCAAAAGCCCAGATACGTTTACCTTTTCGCCGAAAAATTTGTTTGTCACGGCTATAATTTTTATATTTAAATTTTTATTTATTTGCATAATTTTATCCGCAAGAATTTGTAAAAATTTTTTTGCAGATACCCCGCATATTATGTCTATACAATAAGGCTCGTTATAACACATTTTGCCTTTAAAATTACGTAAACTCTCTTCAAATTCAGCTATAAAATTTCTCGTTAATCCGATGCCGTTCTCTAGTTGTGGAAAATCATCGTAATAATCAAGCGATGGTATTTCTTCTCCAGCTAAAATATAAAATTCGTCGCCCAAATATAAAAAAGTTTCGCCTCTTTCGGCGCGGAATTTTTCTTGCCAAACTTGCATACTTTCTATAACTTTTTTTGCGCTATCTTTATCAAACTGTTTTAACGGAAAATCGTCCCTTCTGTGCTTTGTAACGCCTACGGGAACGACGGCAATAGAGAGCACGTTTTCTCTTTCCGAAAGTTCTTTTACCGTTCTTTCAAGTTCATTTCCGTCGTTTAAATCTTTGCATAACACTATTTGCGTATGATAATACGCGCCCGCTGCGTCTAATTTGTCCAATTCGTTCAAAATATCCGCTGCGTTTTTGTTTCGGAGCATTTTTGCCCGTAAATCGGGATTTATCGCTTGAATTGAAACACAAAGCGGTGAAAGATGAAAATTCTTTATGCGTTTATAGTCTTCGTCGGTCATATTTGTTAGGGTTATAAAATTGCCGTACAAAAAAGACAAACGATAATCGTCGTCTTTAACATACAAACTCTTTCTTGCGTTTTTTGCCATCATATTGATAAAACAAAAAACGCAATTATTTTTGCAAGGTTTTATAGCGTCTACCGCGCTTTCAAATTCAACTCCCAGTTCCTCGTCGTAATCTTTGTCAAAAGAAATTATTTCCCTTTCGCCGTTGTTGTGCTCAACAAGTAAATCAATTTCTTCATCGGCGAAAGCAAAACTAAAATCTATAATATCCCTTACATTAAAATCGTTTACTGAGATAATTTTATCGCCTGCAATTAAGCCCAATTCTTCGGCTATACTGTTTTTTATTATTTTTGAGATTTTACCGAAAGCCATAATTTTCCGCCTTTATTTAACGTCGATTAAGTCGAGCGATTTTTCCATAATTTGCGCTATGTTGTTTTGATTTTCAACAGTATTGCTGTTCGCTATGGCGTGGGCAAATTTATTCCTTAAACCGCTGATAAAATCATAACTTTCAATAACGCATAATAAACTTTCTTCGTTAATTGAAACCGAAATTTTTTTGTTGTCTATTAAATATTTAAAAACATCTTTTCTTGTATTAGATTTTTTTACCGACGCATAGTCGGCTACAATCTTAATCTCTTTACTGTAAAAAGTGTTATTTAGATTTTTTGGTAATGTAGAAAAGCATTTTATTAAAACTTTTTCAATACTTTTCTCTTTTTTGAGTCTTTTAGCAATAAATTTATTAAAATTTGCATTTTTCTGCACGGCTGAATGTAATAATTTTTTTACCATACTGTCTTCCGTTAATTCCGCAATTTTTTGAGAAGCTTCGTCTAGCGTATACTTATTGGAAAATTCTTTTATGTCATTCAAAAAATTTTCCAGTTTTTTATCTCTGCCGTTTAATACTGTCAACACTTGGTCTACGCTTCCCGTATTGTAGGCTTCTCTTAATTCGTTATGCAAATTATTGCTTGCGGAATTAGTTTGTACTACATTTTCGGCAGGAAATTTTATCTGATAATTTCTAAAGAACTCGTTTGACCAATGCGACCACATATTTGAAGAACAATCTTCAGAAATTGATTTATCCAAGATTTTTATATACTTATTCTCAATCAAAAATCTTGGCAACCATTCTGCGTAAAAAATTATCGCTTGTTGAATTAGTCCTGTTTTTAAACACAACCTTATTATGTCTATTTCTGTGATTTTTTTATTTTTTTCGGGCAATATCACATTGTATTCAAATTTTATTCTCGGCAAAAGTTTGGCAAAAAATAATTCTTTGGTATCAATTTCTTCTTTTTCATTTAAAGTCGCTTTATATTCTTCAAGAGCGTTGTTTAATTTTCTTGATATTTCTTCCGCTTTTTCATAATTTTCGCAGTCTTTTAATTCATCAGAAAGTTTTTCCGTTTGCGATAATAAATTTTTTAGTTTCACATTCAAACTTTTTTCATATTCGTCAATGGCTGTTATCAGTTCTTTTACGGCGTTTTTAATAGTGTCAAAGTCTCCGCAAACTCTGATAGAATCAGAAAACGCTGTCATTTTATCCAGAAATTTTTTTCTTTCTTCTTTTTGTTTGCTATTCGCAAAAAATTCTTTTAGCTTATCAGTTTTGACATTAAAAATAAAATCCTCCGCGCCTTTTATAAGCGTCGATAATTCTGTAAACTCGGACACTTCCTCTATAATATGCGGATATGTTTTTATATCTGCATATAAAATATAATTTATATTTATCTCATTATATTTTATGATTTCCGTTAAAGAAGATATTATGGAATTAAATTTAAAATCATCCGATATTTTAACAGAAATCTCTATATCTTCTTTTATACTGTTTTGATATTCGGTTATTTTTTCCGCCATATCGAGCGCAAGCGGTAAATTTTGTTTAATTAAATCATTTTTTATAACAATATAATCCATAGGAATTTCCGGGAAAATTTCTTTGAATTTATCAAAATTTCCGTTTTCTAAATCTTCTTTTCTCACAAATAAAAAAATATAATCAATGGTTTTGTTTTCTTTTGAAAGTTTATATATTAAATACTTCGTCAACGCTTCGCTTTCGTTGTTGTATTTTTCGTTAAATTCATTTGTTTCATCCGTAAAATCACATAAATCTATATCTTGGTTTAACGTTGAAATCAGTATGTTTTTCATAAAAAAATTCTCCTAGAATATATCCCAATTATTTATTTTATATTAAAGTTTTTTCTTTTCTCTTTTTCTTTGTTACTTTCTTTCTCTTTTCTTTTTTTCAAAAAAGAAAAGAGAAAGAAAGTAAGGTTTTCAAATCTTATCCCAATTTTTTAGCTAAAAGTTCGTTTACCGCTTGCGGGTTCGCTTTGCCCTTGGAGGCTTTCATCACTTGCCCCACCAGCGCGCCTATTGCTTTTTTGTTTCCGTTTTTGTAGTCGTCTACTGCTTTTTGGTTTTTCGCTATCACTTCGTCAACAATTCCCTCTATGGCTTTTGTGTCCGTAATTTGCACAAGCCCTTTGTCTTTTACGATTTTTTCCGGCGAATCGGGATTTTTCCACATTTCGGAAAATACTTGTTTTGCTATTTTGCCGGAAATCGTGCCCTTTTGTATGAGAAGTATCATCTCGCCAAGTCGCTTTGCGTCTACGGGAGAATCTTTTACGGTTACGCCGTCCGCGTTTAGGTTTTTGGATAAATCGCCCATTATCCAGTTCGCCGCTTGCTTTGCGTCCGCGCCCGTCGCAATAACGCCGTCAAAATACTCCGCCATTTCCCTTGAGCTTGTGATTATGCTTGCGTCATATTCGGAGAGCCCGTATTCCTTTTCTAGTCTCGCTCTTCTTGCGTCGGGAAGTTCGGGCAAATTTTTCCTGTAATTTTCAATTTCTTCTTTGGTGGTAACAATCGGCGGCAAATCGGGTTCCGGCATATAGCGATAATCGTGAGCGTCCTCTTTGGAGCGCATAGAAAGCGTAATTCCCTTCGCGGGGTCCCAAGTTCTTGTTTCTTGGATAATTTCGCCGCCGTCCTCCAAAACTTCCGTCTGACGCTCTATCTCGTAATTTATCGCGTCCTCCAAGGCTTTAAAGGAATTGATGTTCTTCATCTCCGTGCGGGTGCCTAGTTTGCTTTCGCCGACGGGTCGAAGGGATACGTTGATATCCGCTCTCAAATTTCCTTCTTCCATACGGCAATTTGAAACGTCGATATACTCTAAAATCGCCTTTATCTTTTCCATATAGGCGCGCGCTTCCGCCGCGGAGCGCATATCCGGCTCGGAAACTATTTCTATAAGAGGTACGCCGGTTCTGTTGTAGTCCACGTTTGACGACGCGGAATCCTTGATGTTCGTTCCCGAGTGTACGAGTTTTCCCGCGTCTTCTTCCATATGTATGCGGGTAAGTCCGATTTTCTTCTTTTCGCTGTCAACCAAAATCTCAACATAGCCGTGTTCCGCTATGGGTAAATCATATTGCGAAGTTTGCCAGTTTTTCGGCAAATCGGGGTAATAATAATTTTTGCGGTCGAATTTGCTGTATTCGTTTATTTTGCAATTCGTCGCAAGTCCCGCTTTTATAGCAAACTCCACCACTTTTTTGTTTACCGTCGGAAGAACGCCGGGAAGTCCCAAGCATACGGGGCAAACGTGCGTATTTTGCTCCGCGCCGAAAGTGGTCTTGCAACCGCAGAAAATCTTTGTGTTCGTCTTTAGCTCGCTGTGTATTTCAAGCCCTATAACCGCTTCGTATCTCATCAGTTTTCACCTCCGACTCTTTTGTCTTTCCAATTATTTTCCTGTTCGTAAGCGTACGCCGCGCGGATAATCGTTTCTTCGTCAAGCGGGCGACCTATTATCTGTAAACCTATGGGCAGATTATTTTGAGTAAATCCGCAAGGAACGGATATTCCCGGCACTCCAGCAAGATTTATCGGCACGGTGTATATATCTTGCAGATAGAGTTTAAGCGGGTCTTCCATTTCTCCTATTTTAAAGGCTGCCGTAGGCGCGGTCGGCGTCATTATCACGTCGACGCTTTTAAACGCTTCGGTGAAATCCTGCTGAATAAGCGTGCGAACTTTTAACGCTTTTAAATAGTACGCGTCGTAATAACCCGCAGAAAGCGCGTAGTTGCCTATCATAATGCGACGCTTTACCTCCGCGCCGAATTTTGCCGTGCGGGTGTTCGTCATAAGGGAAACAATATCTTCGCCGTCGACTCTCGCGCCGTAGGAAACGCCGTCGTAACGCTGCAAATTCGTCGCCGCTTCCGCAGGGGCTATCAGATAATAAGAAGAAATGGCGTATTTTGTATGCGGTAAACTTATATCCACAATTTCCGCGCCCATATCCTTATAAGACGCTATCGCCGCGCGGACTGCGTTTTCAACCTCTTTATCCATACCGTCCGCAAAATATTCTTTCGGGCAACCGATTTTTAAACCTTTTACGTCTTTCACCAAAGATTTTGTATAATCGGGAACCGCTTTTTTGCTTGAAGTCGAATCCATAGCGTCGTTGCCCGCGATAATATTCATAATATTAGCCGCGTCCGTTACGTCGCGAGTGACGGGACCTATTTGATCTAAAGACGACGCGTAAGCCACAAGTCCGTAGCGGGAAACTCTGCCGTAAGTGGGCTTTAGTCCCACAACGCCGCAAAAAGACGCGGGTTGACGAATAGAGCCGCCCGTGTCCGAGCCAAGCGACCACACGGCGGAACCCGCCGCAACGGAAGCCGCCGCGCCGCCGGAACTTCCTCCCGGCACTCTTTCCTTATCCCAAGGATTTTTTGTGAGTTTATAAGCGGAATTTTCCGTAGAGCCGCCCATCGCAAATTCGTCCATATTGAGCTTGCCCATAAGCGAATAATTCACGCCCAACAGTTTTTCCACAACCGTGGCGTTATAAGGCGGTACAAAGTTTTCCAAGATTTTTGAGGCGCAAGTGGTCTTTACGCCCTTCGTGCAGATATTGTCCTTAATTCCTCCGGGAAGCCCCTCCAAAAATCCGATTTCCTCCCCTTTGGCAATTTTTTCGTCGGTTTTTTTCGCATTTTCAAGCGCGTTTTCTTTTGTCACCGTCAAATACGCGCCGATTTCGTTTTCGGTTGCGTCGATACGCGAAATAACAGCCTCCGTCAATTCTTTGGCGGTGATTTTTTTGTTTTTAAGCATAGAATGGAGGCTCGCCGCTGTTTCAAAATATAATTCCATAACAAACCTCCTTATGATTCTTCCAAAACTCTCGGCACTTTAAAATAACCGTCCTCAACCTCGGGCGCGTTTGAAAGCGCAAGCTCCCTATCAAGCGAGTCTTTCGGTTCGTCTTCCCTGAACACGTTTTCCATAGGAAGCGCGTAAGTTGTAGGCGGCACGTTTTCGGTGTCCACGCCCTCTAAAATATCCATATAAGAAATAATTTTATCAAGCTCCTCTTGATAATTTTTTTCTTCCTCTTTTGCAATTTTAAGCCGACTTAACGCGGCTATGTGCAAAATATCTTCTTCCGTTACCTTCATATTTTCACCAACCTTTACAAATATGCTTCCTATATTATCACATATTGTCAAAAGTTGCTATTGTTTTGTTACTATTCACGGGAAGTTTTCGTTTTGTTACTCCCTCCGCCCTTCGGGCACCTCCCTCAAAGAGGGAGGCAAGTCTTGCCCTCCTCTTTGAGGAGGGATGCCGCGAAGCGGCAGGGAGGAGTTCAAGCGACTGTAAATAGTAAAAAAATAATCCCCGCAAAGTGACGGAAACTTAAAAACGAAAATCTTTACCAACACGCCCTAGACTAAAGTCTCATTTTTTAAAATATGGAGGATTTTTTATATTATTGTCGAAATTTACCTTAAAAATGTGAAAATTAGAATATTCAGGTGAAATTATGAGGGAAAAATTGAAAAAAAAATTAAAACTGCAACTCCCCACTATTGTCGCCGTACTTTTAACGCTGGGCATTTTGGTCGGCTCTTTTTTTTGGTTTTCAAATCATACCAACGAAATGGTAGCCTCCACTACGGAATTTTATCTTGAAACCAACGCCAGAAGCCAAGCGGCGGCGTTTAACACCAAAATCGGCAACCTTATCGAACTTTTGGAATCTAGGACGAAGGCGTTTAATTACATCGATTTGACAAATCACGCGGCTATCGGCGCGATGCTTAAAAGAATCGAGCCGCCCAAAGGGTTCCAATATATCGCCGTGGCGGGCGCGGACGGAGAACTTATAGACGCTGACGGAAATGTTATGCATACCGTTTTGAATGCGCCGTATTTTAAAAACGCACTTGATGGCAAAGTGACAATTTCAGATATTGTCCTCTCGGCCGCAGATTACGGGGAATACCTCTATATTACCGTGCCTATAATGCAGGGAGGCAAAAGCGTCGGAGTGATGTACGGTCAATTTCCGCTCTCTGTTTTAAGCGATTTAATAGAAGCCGTAGGTTTTCAAGAGACGAGTACGTCGCTCCTCTTATCGCGCGACGGCACGATTATCGCAAGAAGCGCGACAAACGAACTTGTAACGAGCCGCATAGCAAACTTTTACGACCTAGGCTCCGCGTGGGGCATAAACGGCGATATGACGATTAAAGACGTTAAACTCGACGTTTTAAACGCAAAGACTATTACCCTGCCGTATCAGACAGGCTCAAGAGAACGCCTTGCGATACTTACGCCCGTCGGTATCAACAACTGGTATTACGCCATCGTCATATCTCAAGACGTAATAAAAAAGCAGAGCGACACGCTTTCATATAATTTGCTTTTCGTCGAATTGATGATAACGCTTGCTTTTGTATTTCTTTTCGTTTCGATACTCAATCTTATTCACAATATGTCGCTTGTCGAAGAGACAAACGAACGGTTTAAAATGGCGACGCAACAGGCAAATACTATCGTGTTTGACTATGACTTCAAAAAAGGCAAGCTCAAACTTTCCGGCGGCGTGGATTTTATAGACCGCGACGCAAAAGAAATTTATGATATAGACGAGATAAAAAAAGCCGCGAAGGAGATTTTGCACGAGAGCGATCTTTCCGTAGTCCACGATTTTGAAACTTTAAAGTCAAACGCGAGCGACTCTCTCCACGAAGAGATGCGAATACTTTGCGCCGACGGTCACTATTATTGGTATCGTTGCACGGGTACGATTATAGCGGACGATAACGGCGAACTCTTGCGCCTTGTCGGAAACTTTATGAATGTTGAGGACGAGGTTTCTAAACAGGAAAAACTAAAGCAAAAAGCGGAAATTGACCCGCTTTCGGGGCTTTTAAACAAGGGCGCGTTTACAAGCTACGTAAAAGAGCAACTTGAAAACTCAAACGCATACGAAAATCTTTACGCCTTCTACATAATAGACCTAGATAATTTCAAAAAGGTCAACGACACTATGGGGCATATGGTGGGCGACAAGGTTATAACGGACGTTGCGAAAAAAATCGTCACGGTCTTTAGCGAAAACGACTACGTCGGCAGAATAGGCGGCGAC